>JASHSD010001050.1 GCA_030036985.1 Bryobacteraceae bacterium | reverse complement strand
CTGAATGCGGGCGGGGTCGATCGCAGCGATTTCGCGAACGACAAAGCGCCGATGGGCTTGTTCGCGTATAAATCGAGAGAACCGTGGATGGCGGTGTACAAGCCGAAATATCGCGCGGGCGTCGCTCATTATGCGGATCCGAACCAGCTTCCGGGGAGGAAGTTGCGCATTGCGGGCGAGGCTGTCGAGATGCTGTCCGGGCCGTTTGAAAGGCCGGGCGAGGTGGCGTATCTCATCCCGGAGGCATCGAGGAGTTTCACGCAATACTGGATCCCGTTGCACGATCTGGGAGGCGTTTCGAGCGTCACACCGGACGCGGTGCTGAATCTCGCGCGGCGGGCGCGGGGCGTAACGGTCGAATTAGAGGCGGCGCATGCGATGAACGGTGCGCGGATTCGGCTTTCGGACCCGAAGGGTCGCGTGCTGTTCGAGATGAAGGTGGATCTGGAACCGAAGGCGGTGTGGTCGAAGGCGATTGACACGGCTCCGTCGCCCCTCCGGGTGGATGTTTTCGATGCCTTGGGGAATACGGTCCTGCACCAGATCGAAGGCGCGTATGCCGGTCTGCCGTTCGATAAGAATTCACCCAATCCCGCGCCTGTGCGGGCGTCGGAGAAAGCCGCATCGGAATCCGCGTATCTGGAGCGCGGATTGTTCGACGAACAGCGGGACCAGCTTGCGGGGGCGTGGGGCGAGTACCTTTCGGGGATCGAGAAGTTCCCCTCCAGTCAACGATTGCTTGAAGCAGCGGGACGGTTAGCGTTCATGTTGAACCGGTTCGAGGACGCGGCCAAGCTTCTGACGCCAGCGGTCTCAGCCATCGTGTCGAATGCGGAGGACGAATACTATTACGGGGTCGCGCTGGCGCAAAAGGGAGCGTTGGCGAAAGCCGCGCGGGATCCGGTCTGGGGCGCGGCGGCGCGGCTGCAATTAGCATTGCTCGCGGCGCGCGGACATGACATGAATGCGGCTTTGGCCGCCGACGCGAATATGCGGGAGGGTGGCATCGAAATCGCGCTCCTGCGGCGCGCAGGGAAAACGGATGCCGCGAAACAGCGGCTGCAATTCTGGTCCGAGCACGATCCGGCAAACATCATGATTCGGTTCGAAGGCGTGCTGCTGGAGAATCGCAGCGATCCGGATCTGTGGGAAGATCTTGGGACCACCCCCGAGAAAATTCCCGATCTCGCGGATGTGTATCTGGAGATGGGCGCGGCGGACGATGCATTGAAGCTGCTGGACCGGCAGTATCCGAGGGAGACCCCGCTGATAGCGTATTACAGAGGCTATTGCCGCTCGCTCGTCGGCCAGAGCCCGGCGGCTGATTTCAGGACGGCGGCAGGGCTTTCGACGAGCGGTGTCTTTCCGCATGGCGCGACTGCCTATGCGGTGCTGAAGGCGGCGATCGCAGCGAACAATGCCGACGCGGTCGCTCACGATCTCCTGGGCGATCTCTATTTCGATTCGCTCGATGTGGATCGCGCGATTGCGGAATGGAAGCAGGCGATGGCCTTGAAACCCGACCTGCCCGCGCTGGCGCGCAATCTGGGGCGGGCGTTGCTGGATGTCGAGGGCGACGGCGCGGCGGCGAGGCCGGTGCTGACGCGAGCGGCGCGGCTGAATCCCGATGACATGGACATTGCAGACGCTCTGAAGCGCGCGGCATCGGGTTCGATCAAGGCCAGAGTGTTTGCGCTGCATATCACGGTGGCGGAGCCGCGCGCCGAGGCGCCGAAACCGATGCCGGCGACGCCCGCCGTCAGCGGCGATGTGGCGACGGCCGCGCTGATGCGGTCCGTCTCGCAGCCGGAAGAGGCCGCTTCAATGTTCACGCCGCAAAACTTTCCACGGGACAGGCAGCCGGAGGCGGTGCGGCGCGCGTATATCGAGGTGCAGTTTCAGCGCGTGCTGGCGATGGCGCGCGCGACCCACTGCGGGGATGCCTTAGCGACGCTGGAGACGCTCGGCGATGAGGACAAGAACCTGCCGTTTACGCTGTACGGGTTCGGGTCGTTTATGAAGACGGCTCATTTTGAGTACTATAAGGGCGCGATCGAGGCCGGATGCGGAGAGGCGCGCGAAGCCAGGAAGACCTGGAGCAAACTGCCCAGGCCGGAGGATTCGATCCGGTCGGCCGACGATGTTTTTCCATGGATCGCGCTACTCGATATGGATGTCGCCGAGGCGAAGCGGAGGATCGCGGCCGAGGCCGAAAAGGTGAGAATGCAAATCGCGGCGGGCGAATCCGGCGGAGATCTGGTATTCGCCGAAGGGATGCTGCTGATTGCTTCGGGGCAGCGCGATGAGGGAGTGAAGTCGCTGGAGGAGTCGGCGAAATCGGCGGAGCCGATGGTTCGATATCTCAGCCTGGTGGCATTGCGCGGAATGTCACGGAATTAGGGGAGATGGAGGCAGCGGCACGAGGTACACTGGTGCGAACGACGCACGAAGCGAACTTTCCGAACAGATGAGTGTTGCAAACTTCCTCCTTCGAAATCCTGTTTTTTCGCCTTTCCGACTCGCCGGCCTGAACTTTGCTAATCGTGTGTTGGCGAAGAGAGGGATGGGCATCGTTTCGCTGGGCAACGAACCGCAGCGGCAAGAGGCGTATGAAACGATCCGAAAGGTCAGGCTGGAAGTGCCGATGGTGCTGCTGGAGTCGGAGGCCTACAATCTGTATGCGGCGGCGCTGCAGACGCAGAAGCTCGGCGGCGCGGTGGCTGAATTGGGCGTGTACCGGGGAGGCTCGGCCCGCCTGCTCTGCGAGGTGAGAGGAGACAGGCCGCTGCATTTGTTCGACACGTTCGAAGGGTTGCCTGAGGTTTCCGATTTGGATGTGAGTTTCCGGAAGGGCGGCTTTGCGGGATCGCTTGAAGACGTTAAAAAAATACTGGAGCCATTCCCGGATATCAGCTATCACCGCGGCTTTTTTCCGGCGAGCGCCAACGGCTTTGCCCCCGACATTCGGTTTTCACTGGTTCATATGGATGTGGACCTCTATCAGAGCACGTTGGACGGGTTGAAGTGGTTTTACCCGAGGATACTTCGCGGCGGAGTGCTCATTTCGCACGACTACGTCGACGCCGCGGGGGTCCGCCAGGCGTTTCAGGAGTTTCTGGCGGATAAGCCGGAGTGCCTCATCGAGCTTGCGGGCACGCAGGCGGCGATGGTGAAGCTGTGAGTAACAGGGTTCACGACAAGTGGTACCTCGCCGCGCTGTTGTTGGTAACGGCGTTCGTAGTTGCGAGCTTCCGGCAGATCACATCCGCCCGCCCGTTCTTTTACGACGAGGCGGACTATATGTACGCGGGCGCCCGCGGCCTGATCGACAACTATCTGGATCGGCCATCGCTCTCTACGATTGAATTCATTCAGCAGGGGCTGCGCGCGACGCGGGATCGGGGCGCGACGACGGATTTGTCGAGATTGGTGCGGTCTTCGGGCGACATCACATTTTACCGGCACTATCACGGGCCGGTATATGCGTTTTGGATCGCTCTGCTGAAGGATTTGGGGGTGCACCGCGAGCTCGATTTTCGGGCCAGCGGACTGCTGCTTCAGGCGCTGACGGTGATCCTGATATTCGTTCTCTTCCGGATCGCTTTCCCGGAATATGCCGCAGCCGCCGCGTTCGCCGCGGCACTCACGCTTCTTCTGAATAGAACCGCGCTTGTGGCCGCAACCAACATCACGCAACACATTATGTTCGGCGTGATGACGGTGCTGGTGCTCTTTCCGCTGGCCTTGTTTTGCCGTACCGGCGAGCGAAAGTTCTGGTACCTGACGGCGGCCGCGCTCGGGGTTGCCTTCGCCACTGTGGAGACCAGTTTCATTCTCGTGGCCGCGGTGATGGCGATGCTGCTGCGGACCGGATTCAAGATCGGCTGGAAACCGACGGGCGCGTTGTTCTTACGCGGCACGCTGATATTCCTGGCGGCCATATTGGTTGTCTGGCCCAAAGGAATTCTGGCATTGGGCGTTCTCAAAGGCTACCTGTTTCTGGGCTACATGGCGCTGGCCAGGAAGACATTCACGCCCATCGGCCCGGTCGCATTGTGGAGCTTTAAGGTGCGGACCTATCCGGAGGAATTCGTCATTGCGCTGCTGGCCCTGATCGCCGCGACGGCCGGCTGGCGGAAGCTGGCGGCGCGGGAGGCGATTCTGCCGTTCCTGATCTATGCCTGGATGTTCATAGCGGCCACCATGGTGATCACTCTTCCCTACACGTACTATCACGATTCGCTGATGGTGGCCTGCGCGGTGGTAACCGGCGTGGTGTTCGGCGAATTGTGGAAGTTCAAGGCGGCGGGGGTGCGGATCGCAGCAACGGTGACGCTGATGGCCTCACTAACCTGGATGAGCGTGCGTTATTACCGGGAGGAGGTTGGCCTGCAGTCCATCCATGACAGCCGCACCGAACTGCTGAGCTATCTCAGATCCGACGATCACTCGCGGACGCTCTACGTTCCCGCCGTATTGGTTCCGACGCTGCATTTCTACTTTCCCGATCTGAAGACCGTCGGCTATGACGCTGGCGAGCAGCCGGCGGCGCTGGCGTCCGCTCTGACCGCCGCGGATTTTCCGGCGGAGGTGCTTTGCGAATCGGCGGTGTGCGGCTCGGTGGAGGGTTTGACGCCGGCCGTCCGCCGGTCGAATGCGCCGGTTATGGCTGCCGATCAGGATCTGCAAGAGGGCCCGCTTTACGCTTTGGCGGGGACTGCGCCTTCGCCGCAGCGCGCGCAGGCTTCGGATCAGTTACTGAAGCGATAGCGGAACAACGCGAAAATGGCCCTCAGACCGTCGAAGGCGGTCAGCTTCTTTCCCTGGTCCCTGGATCTCGGCCGGTAATCGACGGGAATTTCAAACATATATTCGTGCCGGCGGGAGAGCTTGGCCACGATCTCCATCTCCAGATCGACGCCTTCGGATCTGAGATCGAG
>JASHSD010001049.1 GCA_030036985.1 Bryobacteraceae bacterium | reverse complement strand
CTGCAGGGAAGCAGCCCCAACGGCGTCAACAACCACTATCTCGATATACCGGACTATAATGGTCTGCCGCTGGACATCAACCCCAACCCAGGCAACGGGCAGCCCTATTTCAATATCGCGGCATTCAGCCAGAATGCACTCGGGGAAATCGGCACAGCTTCGCGGCGTTCTTTTTTCGGGCCCGGCGAGATCAACTTCGATCTGGCGCTGCTCCGCGACATCAGGTTCTCGGAAACGAAGCAGCTCCAGTTCCGGTTTGAGGCATTCAACGCCTTCAACAAAGCGAACTTCTTCGGCCCCCAGGCGGTGCAGGGGGCCATACTCGATTCCAATTTCGGCGATGTGATCAACGCGCAGCCGCCCCGCCTGATGCAGGCTGCGCTGAAGTTTACGTTCTGAGGAGAGGCTGGAATTCATCATGCTCAGGGCCACAAGGGCGCGAGGGCCGATTGTTATCGTTGCCTTCACTATGCTGGTCGGCGCGCGACCGATCTTCGCTCATCACGCCTTTGCGGCTGAATACGACGCCAAACGACAAGTGCTCCTGACCGGAACCGTCACCAAAATCGAGTGGAACAATCCCCACGCCCACTTCTTTCTCAAGGTGCGGGATGGCGACGGTAAGTTCTCCACGTGGGACTTAGAGCTGGCCAGCCCGAACACCTTGGAGCGCGGCGGATGGACCCGGCAGTCTCTCAAGCCAGGCGACATGGTGACGGTCAATGGCTACCTGGCCAAAGACGGCACGAATCTAGCCCACGCGCGGGACATCCGGTTAGCGGATGGACGCAGGGTTCTCGCAGGTTCGGCTCCGGACGGCCCGACAAAATGAGGACACACATGAAACAATACGTGTTATTCGGATGTTTTCTGGTTGCGGGCATAGCCTTTGGGCAGTCGCTGAAGGTGATCCCGACGGCCACCCCCGCCGCGCCCGGGAGTTTGCAGGTGAATCTCTCCACCAGCCAGAGCGGGAGCCCGATTCTGAGCTGGATCGAGCCGCAAAAAGATGGCTCTTTCGCCTTTCGCTATTCGCTCCTTCAGAACAGCAGGTGGGGACTGCCACGGACAATTGCAGCCCATCGCAAGTTCTTTCACCACCCGGCCGAGATGCCGAGCATGACGATGCTTAAAGACGGCACATTCGTCGCGGAGTGGATCGAACAGCCAAGCGAAACCAGCGAAGCGGAGTTCGTCTACGTCTCCGCATCTCACGATGGCTCGAAATGGTCGGCGCCTGTGATGGCGTCTCACGATAAGAGCCAGGCGCAGCATGGCTTGGCCTCCATCGCGGCCGATGGAGATCGCGAAGCCTCGCTGATCTGGCTGCAGGCGTTGAAAGGCGACGATGGTCCCGCGTCATTGATGCGCAGCGTCATCGGCGCGAATGGAGTCGAGTTGAAAGAGGAGAGCCTTGATCCGGATGTCTGCGACTGCTGTCCTACTTCCGTCGTGAAGACGCCGCGCGGCTTGTTGATCGCGTACCGCAGCCACACGAAGGAAAACATCCGTGACATCGCGGTCACGCGGTTCGAAAATGGACGCTGGACATCCCCGAAAATCGTTTACCCGGACAAATGGCGGATCGACGCCTGCCCGGTGAATGCGGCATCGGCGAGCGTTGCAGGCAACAAGGTCGGAATCTCGTGGTACACGGCGGCGGGCGATAAGCCCCGCGTGGAATTCGCGGCGTCATCCGACGGCGGCGCCACGTTCGGGAAACCGGCGGTTGTTTCGACAGGTCAGGCTTACGGGTACACCACGTCGGCCGAGGACGAAACCGGCGGCGCGGTCGTCTCCTGGCTCGAACGAGGAGCGAACGGCGCGCGCCTGCTGGTTCGCTATGTCTCATCTGCCAACGTTCCCGGGCCTGTAACGCAGGTTGCCGAGGGAACTCGAAAGGACTTGGGTTATCCGCGCCTCATCCGCTCCGGCAACGACTTTTGGATCGCGTGGAACACGGCGTCAGGGATAGAAATGGCTGGGATCGCAAAGTAGGAACACGTGAACACCTGCCTCTGGCGGCGAGTAATCCGGCTCACAGCGCTGCTCGTTTTCCTGAACGTGGTATTCGGTCTGTGTGCCTGTCTCCGGGACAGTCCATTGCCGTTAAGCCCGAAGAGTTCGGCAGGCATTACGAGCCTCACGACACGTCCGCGCGGACACGATCCGCTCGACGATGATTGCGGCGATAACTGCCATTCCTGCGTCTGTCACGCTTTAATCGTCATCGCGGGCCTTCCTCACTACCTGTCCAATCTCTCTGTTGTTGCGGGCGCAGACAGCTTCTTTGTCGCCGCTCCGCCCGACCCCGAACCTCACCGAATGAAACGCCCTCCTCGCAGCTGAGACGCGATTAACCCCACGTCTAACCTGGATTTCTCGCATACCCACCCGGAACACGCCGACACGAGTGCCGGCGCCGCGCAGGCGCCTCACGTCTGTGAGAAATCCCGCTTAATTCAGCTTTAATTCGGCTTCATTCAACCGCGCAATTCAGCTTAAGGAGAGTGTCGAATGATATCGCAATACTCGTGGTGCGCCCGCGCGCGCCGGGTCTGGCGGACGCGCATCCGTTTTTTCTTTTTTATCGCAGTCCGGATTGCGGTCCTTATGTCGGCTGGTCCATTACACGCACAGGATTCATCGATATGGAACTTTTACCTTCAGAACACGGACATTGTGCAGGGCGACCCAGGTTTTTCCGCGAAGTATTCCGGCCCCAACAGCCTGAGCAGCCGGCACCAGGTCCGACAAACGGTGACCTTCGACGTCTATTCC
>JASHSD010001048.1 GCA_030036985.1 Bryobacteraceae bacterium | reverse complement strand
CGCGACTTCATCGCCCGGCTTCACGACAAACGACGGGATGTTGACTTTGCGGCCGTTGACCTGAATATGTCCGTGGCGTACGATCTGGCGCGCCTGGGAACGGCTGGCGCCGAGGCCCATGCGGTAGATCACGCTGTCGAGGCGCCGCTCGAGATTGCCGAGCAGCAGGTCGCCGGTGATGCCTTTCATTTTGGCGGCTTTTTCGAAGGTGTTGCGGAACTGGGCTTCGAGCACGCCGTAGATGCGGCGGACTTTCTGCTTTTCGCGCAGCTGCAGACCGTAGCCGACGGTCTTCTTGGTTTTGCGCGTCTGGCCATGCTGGCCGGGAACGAAATTGCGCCGCTCAATGGCGCATTTTTCGGTGTGGCAGCGCTCGCCCTTCAGAAATAATTTCATGCCCTCGCGCCGACACATGCGGCAAACCGGGCCTCTGTAACGTGCCAAATTTCTTTCTTCCTTTCTCGGTCACGTGCGGTTTACGATCTTTGGGACCTTCTTCCCGCTTCATTTACAGGCAGATTGCCAATCCGCCGCAGGTTAACAACCCGCCTTACACTCTTCGTTTCTTCGGGGGACGGCAGCCGTTGTGCGGTATCGCCGTGGTGTCGCGGATGGAACGCACGTCCAGCCCCGCGGTCGC
This sequence comes from Bryobacteraceae bacterium, assembly GCA_030036985.1. Classification (GTDB taxonomy): domain Bacteria; phylum Acidobacteriota; class Terriglobia; order Bryobacterales; family Bryobacteraceae; genus BOG-234. The sequence goes on along the minus strand of JASHSD010001048.1, from coordinate 3,299 downwards.
CAGCGCGCGCACCGCCGATTCACGTCCCGAGCCGGGGCCGCTGACGCGCACGTCGACGGTCCTTAATCCGACTTCGTTGGCTTTGTTTGCCGCCGTCAGGGCCGCCTGTTGGGCCGCGAACGGAGTGCCTTTGCGGGAGCCGCGGAAGCCCAGAGACCCTGCGCTCGACCACGACACCGTGTTGCCTTCCGGATCGGCGATGGTCACGATCGTGTTGTTGAACGTGGCCTGAACGTGCACGATGCCGACATGCACGATCCGCTTTTCCTTCTTCTTGAAGGTCTTCTTTTTCGCGCCTTTCGCTGGTGCTTTGGCCATTAAGTCTTACTCGTCGCTTTCTTCTTGTTGGCGATGGTGCCCTTGCGCGGTCCCTTGCGGGTGCGCGCGTTGGTGTGCGTACGCTGGCCGCGCGTCGGCAGTCCGCGCCGATGCCGCAGCCCGCGATAGGAGCCCATCTCGATGTGTCGCCGGATGTTCAGCGACACTTCCTTGCGCAGGTCGCCTTCGACGGCGCCTTCTTCTTCGAGGATGTTACGGATGTTGTTGACTTCTTCCTCCGTCATGTCCCCGACCTTTTTGTTCGCATCGATGCCCGCGCGATGCAGCAGGCTCTTGGAGCGCGTGCGGCCGATTCCGTAAATGTAAGTCAGGCCGATTTCGGCCCGTTTCTTAGGTGGCAGGTCAACGCCGGCAATACGTGCCATGTGGGTCCTTTATCCTTGCCTCTGTTTGTGTTTCGGGTTGGTGCAAATCACCCGCACCACGCCTTCGCGGTGGATCAACTTGCATTTGTCGCAGATTTTCTTAACCGATGCGCGAACTTTCATTTTTCAATCTTTCTCAATATTCGTCCCCGCGTCAGGTCGTGCTCGCCAAGCTCGACTTCCACGCGATCGCCCGGCAACAGCCGGACCCCAATTCCGCTGCGCCACCCCGGAGCCGTGCGCCAGAACGTGCGCTTTGTTTCCCAACTCGAGCCGCTGGATCAGGCTCGGTAGTTCTTCGAGGACGACGGCTTCAACCGCTCCCTCACGGTCGCGGCTCAGTACCGAATTCGTCGCTCCCTCGCGGTCGCGGCTCGGTAAGCCATCGCGGCTCGGTACCGGATTCACCGCTTTCACGGCCGGGTTAAAACCCACGGCCCGTTCGCCGTCACCGCCACGCAATGCTCGAAGTGGGCCGAATACGATCCGTCCTTCGCCACCGCGGTCCATTTATCCTTCAAAACCTTCGCTTCGGGTTTCCCGGCATTCACCATCGGCTCGATCGCCAGCACCATGCCCTGGCGCAGCCGGGGATTCTCGTTCCGCCGGTCCACGTAATTCGGAATCTGCGGCTCTTCATGGAGCTGCGTCCCGATACCGTGTCCCACATATTCCCGCACGATCGAAAATCCGTTTCCGACCACGAAATCCTCGACCGTCCCGCAGATATCGAACAGCCGGTTGCCCTCGCGCACTTTGTCGATCGCCAGCTCCAGCGATTCCTCGGTCACCTTCAGCAGCTTCTTCGCCTGCTCGCTCAACTCGCCCACGCCGACCGTCAGCGCCGAATCGCCGAAATAGCCTTCGAGACAGACGCCCGTATCGATCGAAACAATATCGCCATTCTTCAGAATCCGTTTCGGGTTCGGCATGCCGTGCACGATCTCCTCGTTGACCGAGGTACACAACACGTAGCGATACTTCTCACCCGCCGCCGGTACGAAGTAATCTTTGAACGCCGGCTTCGCGCCCGCGTCCGCCATCATCTTCACCGCCGCCAGTTCCAGGTCCCAGGTCGAAAGACCTTCGTGAACCATTGCGCCCAATTCGTGCAGGATCTTGTGGACGAGCAGACCGCTGCGCCTCATCTTCTCGATCTCCGAGGGAGTCTTGCGCACAATCATCGCCTTACCAGATCCTTCAATTCCGCCTGGATGCATTTGAACACCTGCTCGGGGCCGTCCCCGCTCGCATCCACTTCAATCAGCCGGCCCGTCGTGTTTCGGAAAAAATCGATCAACGGCCGCGTCTGGTTTTCGTACTGTGTCAGACGCTCCCGCACCACTTCTTCCCGATCGTCATCCCGCGTCACCAGCCGCGACCCGTCAAGATCGCAGATTCCCTCGGTTTTTGGAGGATGAGAAACCGCGTTATACAACGTGCCGCATTTCGGACACACGCGTCTCCCGGATATACGCGAGATAATTACATTATAATCAACGACGAGGTGAATCACCACCTCCTCGGCGCGACTGGCTGCCAGCAGCCGCCGCATGGCCTCGGCCTGCGCCGTGGTGCGAGGATAGCCGTCGAGGATAAATCCGTGTTCGCAATCCGGTTTGTGGATGCGCTCGAAGACCAGCTGGTTGACCAGTTCGTCGGAAACGAGCGAGCCGGCATTCATTCGGCCCTGGATCGCCTGGCCGATGGCGTCGCCGCCGCGGATATGTTCACGCAGCATGTCCCCGGTTGAGATCTGCGGGATACCGAGCCAATCGACGATGTACTTCGCCTGCGTTCCCTTACCGGAACCCGGAGAACCGAAGAGGACGATGGCGACAGGCCTTGACTCGACCGCCGCGGATCCGGTTTCTCGGGGCGTTGTTGTTTTCACTGACGCCATCAGATCCAGGCCTCTTCGCGGCCTGGCGGATTGCCAATCCAATGCCACGTAGTTTTCCGCCATTCCTGGTGGGGCCGGCGCTTCGGCGCTGCAGCCGCCCTTCCGGGCGGCCTGGAGTCACACGGATCCCTGGGTTCGATAGTGGTTTCGATCGGTCTCGGGCCGGGCTGAAGCCCGGCCGCAGGCCCGAAGGCCTGACCCCACAAGAAAGTGCGTGGATTGCCAATCAGCATCAGTAGGAGCTGCGGCGGCCGCGGACCCGGCCCGCTCGCGGCGTGAACCCTTCATAGTGGCGCATGATCAGCTGCGCCTCGATCTGGTTGATGGTGTCCATGGCCACGCCGACCACGATCAGCAACGACGTGCCGCCGAAATAGAACTGCACATTCAAACCTTCCAGCAGGAAGCGCGGGAATGTCCGATCAATGAAATCGCCGATCAGCGGCAGATGCTGCAGGTGAATCCCCGAAATCATGACATCCGGAATCAGGCAGATGATGGAGAGATAGATTGCGCCGACGAACGTGATCCGGGTCAGGATCGTGTTCATATAGTCCGACGTGCTTCGCCCCGGCCGGATGCCCGGAATGAAGCCGCCGTATTTCCGCATGTTGTCCGCCGCCTCGTTCGGATTGAAGATGATGGACACGTAAAAGAAGCAGAAGAAAATGATCAGAGCCACGAAGAACACC
>JASHSD010000092.1 GCA_030036985.1 Bryobacteraceae bacterium | reverse complement strand
TCACATCGACGCTCCGGTTTGGCACCTCGATGTCGGCTCATCGCATCCTGGGGGTGTAGAAGCTCCCAAGGGTTAGGCTGTTCGCCTATTAAAGCGGTACGTGAGCTGGGTTCAGAACGTCGCGAGACAGTTCGGTCTCTATCTGTGGTGGGCGCAGGAGATTTGAGGGGGCCTGCCTTTAGTACGAGAGGACCGGGGTGGACGAACCTCTTGTGTTCCAGTTGTCACGCCAGTGGCATAGCTGGGTAGCGAAGTTCGGTCAGGATAAGCGCTGAATGCATATAAGCGCGAAACCTTCCCCAAGATGAGATCTCCCAACGTAAGGTATGAAGAGCACTGGAAGACGACCAGTTTGATAGGGCGGATGTGTAAGCGTAGTAATACGTTGAGCTTACCGCTACTAATCGCTCGTTCGGCTTGACCATAAAATTTATTTTCTACGCAAGGTTTCAGATGTCTTCGTGGTAAGTATCCCGTCAGATATTCGAGCCAGAGATCAAATGAGTTCGGTGCCGAGGGTTGTTCCCGAAGCGCCGCCCATTTCTGGGTGACCTTAGCGAAGGGGTCCCACCCGTTCCCATCCCGAACACGGAAGTTAAGCCCTTCAGCCCCGATTGTACTGCACGCGCGAGTGTGTGGGAGACTAGGAAGTCGCCCGGTTAAATCCGAAGCCCGGTCTGCAAAGACCGGGCTTTTTCTTTGCCCTGAGCCGGCCGCGCCGGTAAGGATTCCCTTGCGGTCGTGGCTCAGAAGCCCATTCCGAGCCGCGCGCGCAAGCAAGCGGTTTTTCGCAAACGTTCTACGACTTCTTGTTTTCCTTGAAGACGGTCTCGGTCAGACTAGGAAACGAGGGTCCGCCTCGTCCCGCGCCCCGAGCCGGCGGCGGAGCCTCGCCCATCGCCGTCCTGATTTCGTCCAGCGACTTGCCTTCCTTGATCATGGCGATGATCTTGTCGCGTCTCTCCGCGGTCGTCTTCAGGCGGTCTTCGATCTGCGCTTTCGTCTGCACATCGCCGTGGCCGGGCACGAAATCGACGGCGTTGATTTTGGCGATACCCTGCATCGTTTTGATCCAGCCTTCGGTATTACCGCCCTTTTCCGCGTGAATGATCGGATCGGGGCGATTGGCCGCCACGATGTCGCCGGTGAAAACGATCTTCTCCGCGGGAAGATAAATCACCAGATCGCCGCTTGTATGGGCGGGAGCCCAATGGTAAAGTTCGACCTTCTCGCCGTCGATCGTCATCGTCTCCTTCTCTTTGGTGACGAGTCGATTGGGCAGATGATCGGCCGGCGGGGCCCCGCGTCCGCCGGCTTTCAGGGCCGCCTCCTGCTCCTTCTTGTTGTTCTCCTGCGCGATGATCGTCAGACCGGTGGGAAACGATGCCAGGCCGTTCACATGATCGCCGTCGCTGTGCGTTTCAATGACGTGCGTGATCGGCTTGGGCGTGATCTTTGCGACTTCCTCAATGATCATTTTCCCCGCGGCGGGCGTGGTCTTCGCGTCGACAATGATGACGCCGTTCGTCCCCACGATGACGCCCGTATTGCCGCCCCCGCCTTCCAGCCAGTAGACATTCGGCTTCAGCTGATGCGGAGTGAGATTCTGAGCCGGAGGTCCTTGCGCCAGGAGAGCGCCCGCGGCCGCGATCGCGGCAATTCCGAATTTCGTGAAAGTCATGTGTCGGGAGAAATCCTCTCGCCGTCAACTTTATCAAAAGGCAATCAGCGGGGTGATCCCTTGCCATCCAAAACGTAAACCATCAGCTTCGGCAGGATCTGCGCCGCGCTGTTGGCGCTCGGCCCCGTCGCGAGGTCGGGCGGCGGTGCGTTGGCGCCCGCCGCGGCGGGAGCGGCCGCCTGCGCCGGGGTATCGTAACGCGGGATCACATGTCCGATGCCGCCGGCCAGCGCGACGTATTGTTTGCCGTCGATCTCATAAGTGATCGGCGGCCCCATGCCTCCCGCCAGGCCCGTATCGATATCCAGAAGCTTCTCGCCCTTATCGGCGCTGTACGCGAAAAGGTGTCCGGTGGGTGAAACCTGGAACACCAGGTTGCCCGCGGTCGTGACGGTGCCGCCGCCGATGCTCCCGCCCTCCGGCGCGCGCCAGCGCTTGGTCTGCGTAACGGGATCCCACGCCACCAGTGCGCGCCGCTCTCCATTGACCGGGACGGGTCCGATGGCCGGCGGTGACGGTGGTTTCTTCGGGTTGGGATCGGCTGGTTGGCCCGCGCCACGTCCGCCGCGGCCTGCGCCTCCCATGCCCGCAACCCCCGTGTTGGATCGGCCTGGCGTGTACTTGAAGTTCGGGTCGATCGAATAGTTCATGGAGCTGAACGTCCACGTCGGAATGTACGCCAGACCCGTGGTGGGATTGAAGGACATCGGCGCCCAATTGTGCCCGCCGCCCGGACCCGGCGTGATCGAAATGACGTCTGAGCCGTAGCGCGCTTCGGGATTCACGATCGGCCTGCCCGTGGCTTCATCCAGTCCCTTGGCCCAGTTAACTTCCGAAAACGGCCGGCCGGATATGAACTGCCCGGTGACGCGGTCGAGCACGTAATAGAAGCCGTCCTTATTGGCCTGCATGATGACCTTGCGCAGTTTGCCCTTGATGGTCAGATCGGCCAGGATCAGCTGCTGCACGCTGTCGAAGTCCCAGGAGTCGCCGGGCACGGCTTGGAAATACCAGACCAGCTTTCCGGTGTCGGGCTTGACCGCGAGGATCGAGCAGACATACAGGTTGTCCTTGCCTTTCGACTTTCGCAGCGCCTCGGGCCAGGGGCCGCCGTTGCCGGTGCCGACATAGAAAAGGTCGGCCTCCGGATCGTACGCCATTCCGTCCCAGACGGAGCCGCCTCCGCCGAGTTTCCACCAATCGCCGCTCCATGTTTCGGCGGCCTTCTTCATGGCGTCATTCTCGAAGCCCTTCGACGGATCGCCGGGGACCGTGTAGAACTTCCACGCGAGGGCGCCGGTGTTGGCGTCAAACGCGGAGAAGAATCCGCGCACGGGGAACTCGGATCCGGCCGCGCCGATAATCACTTTCCCTTTGGCGATGCGCGGGGCCATGGTCAGCGTGTAGTAATCCTGCGCATAGCCGACGCGCGTTTCCCACACCGGCTTGCCTGTTTCGGCATCGAGCGCTTCGAGCCGGCCGTCGATAATGGGCGCGATGATCTTGCCCTGATAGATGGCGATGCCGCGGTTCACAATGCCGCAGCAGGCTCGCGACCGGATGATGTCCCGGTTGACTTCGGGATCCCAGCGCCATTTTTCCTTGCCCGTGCGGGCGTCGACGGCATACACGATGCTCCAGTTGGTGATGCTGTAGAGCGTTCCGTTCCAGACCAGCGGAGTGCCTTCCTGATTGCCGCCGCCCTGGCCGATGTCGTAAGACCAGGCCGGACCCAGACGGCTGACGTTCGCGGTGTTGATCTGATTCAGAGGACTGTAGCGCGTCTCCTGCTGGTTGAAGCCGTATGTGAGCCACTCCTCGCCGGACGACTTTGGAATATTCTTTAAGACCACGTCGTCCACGCGACGGGGCTGCTGGGCCAGGGCGATACAGGTAACAGCGACGAAGGCGATGAGCGGGACGAGGCGCACCGTTCCGGAAGACAGGAACATTTCAATATTCTATGCGCAAAACGACCCGCTGGAGAATTGCGGTTTGCAGCCGATGAAGGCGCCGGCGGCTTCAGGAAAAGAAGAAGCAGAAGACCGCGTCAGGCTCCCGAAAACGCATGGCGGGGCATATCGAAAACCGGGGCCACCATATCCTGATCCACTTCTACCGACATGGCCCGCTGCAGCAGGGTTATCGAAACCACCAGCCGCAGTTCGTTTTTGACTTTCAGCAATGCTCCTTCAACGCCGGCGAGAGGCCCCGCCTCGATGCGCACGCGCTGGCCCTCGTTCAGAAAAGGCCACGGTTGCACGGGGCGCCCGGACTGCGCGAGCATCTGGACCGACCGGATCTCCGACAATTTCACCGGCTCAGGAATATTACCCGCCCCAACGATAGAGACAACACCGTTGGTTGTGAGAATCGGCAACCGTTTACTTGGATCGAAACGGCAGAAAACATAACCCGGAAAGAGCGGCAACTCCAAAACCTTCGTACGATCCAGACGCTTTCGCCAAGTCCGGTAAAAAGGAGAAAAAGCCGAATAACCCTTACCCTTGAGTGACTGCTCCGTGGTTCGCTCAAAATGCGACCGAACGTACAACGCGTACCAGTCCTGATTCTCTTGGTCCGGCATAGTCTGTTCCATTATGATCTCTCAGAAAACTACTGCCTGTCACCTGTATCCCCTGCGAAACGTACGACTGGATACTGTGCGATCCATGCCTCTCTCGGGCTCCTGGCGGACCGTCGGGAATATCGTTCCAATCCCGACCGCTTGCGCCTAAATCCTACTATTGTCGTGCGGACACTCCAAAAGGCAATGCTAACTTTCGTGATCACTCTTGTCAAGCACACTTCGGCGCGAGTGGTGGTAACTCCAAACCTGGACCTAAGGTACATAGCCGGAAAAAGTTACACTTGGATATCCGATGAGTAACAAGTGAGTGAAAGGCACTCTGAGGCATCGGCCTACTTGAGTTCGGCGGCTTTAGTGATACGCTCAGCGTTGAGATAGGGCCGCAAGGCCTCGGGTATCACGAGGCTGCCGTCGCGCTGCTGATAATTCTCTATGATCGCGACCCACGTCCGTCCCACAGCCAGGCCGCTGCCGTTCAACGTGTGCGCCAGTTCCGTCTTCTTCCCGCCCTTAAATCGGATGTTGGCCCGCCGGGCCTGAAACGCTTCGTAATTGGAGCAGGAAGAGATCTCCTTATAACCGTTCTGCCCGGGCAGCCAGACCTCGATGTCATAGGTCTTGCAAGAGCCGAACCCCATATCGCCGGTGCACAGGACCACCGTTCGAAACGGAATTTCCAGACGCCGCAGAATATTCTCGGCATCAGCCGTCAGACTTTCGAGTTCGTCGTAACTGGTATCCGGCCGGCTGAACTTCACCAATTCCACCTTCTGGAACTGATGCTGGCGGATGATGCCGCGCACGTCGCGTCCGTAAGATCCCGCTTCGCTGCGGAAACACGGCGTCCAGGCGCAGAATTTGATGGGCAGCTTCTCGGCGTCCAGCGTCTCGTCGCGAAAAAGATTCGTAACCGGAACCTCGGCGGTCGGG
>JASHSD010001047.1 GCA_030036985.1 Bryobacteraceae bacterium | reverse complement strand
GGAGCCGGTAATCTTCTGCGGCGAATTCTCGCCGTAGTTTCCGTTCCGGTACTCCGCCACGTGTATTTCCATGCCGAGGCCGGCTACTTCCTGGAAGCCGGCGATATTCCCCGGCCCCAGCTGAACGCTGAAATTAAATTGACTGACAGGTGTGTCGCGCGATGCCATTCCGATCTCCTTTCAGTACCTGGACTCCGTATTTGGACTCAGTACTTGGACACGCGACTTCAGTCGCGTTTTTCCGCCACATTTAAGACGCGACTGAAGTCGCGTGTCCCAACCACATAGAACTGCCACTAGCTTGCGCCGCTGTTAGCCGTAAGCTGGCCAATCCGGAAAATCACAAATTCCGCCGGACGCAGCAGGGCCACGCCGATCAGACAAACCAGGCGGCCGTTGGCGATGTCGTTGGCGGTCATGGTCGTCTGATCGCACCGCACGAAAAACGCCTGGCTCGGCGACGTGCCGAACAGCCGCCCGGCGAGAAATTCGCTGTAGAGAAAATCGTAGACCTGCTGCTGCGTGGCGGCCCACGTGACGGGTCCGTTGTCCTCGAAAACCAGATACTGAGTGCCTTCGTCAATGCTTTGTTTGAGGTAGTTCAGGTAACGCCTCAGATTGACGTAGGTGAAATCGGTATCCGTCGTGGCGATACGCGCTCCCCAAAGCAGGTAACCGCGCTGCGGGAAATAACGGAAGCAGTTCACGCCGATCGGATTCAGCACGTCCTGCTGGCCCTTGTTCAGCATCAGCTCGAAACCCAGAGCGTCCGTCACCACTTCGTTCGCCGGAGCCTTTTGTGGCCCCTCTTCCTGGTCGCTGCGCGCATAGATTCCGCACACGAAACCGCTCGGCGGCAGCGTGATCTCGGTATTCGTAATGGGGTCCAGTATCTGAACCCACGGATAGTAAAGCGCGGCGTAAGTCGAATCGATCTGCCCGCGCCACGCGCTGATCTGCGAAATACTGTAATTATCCGGGGAGTCGAGCACGGCAATCCGGTACTGCATGTTTTCGCAGTGCGTGATCACATTGAACGTGGTCTGCAGGGCGTTAAGGTAAACGTTGTTGTCGCTGCCCGCCCCGTAGGTCGAGCCCGGCGCGGCCACAATCGAAACATCCGACAGGTCCTCCAGCGCGATCAGGCCTGTTTTGACCTGCGGATTCGTGGCATCCTCGTAGCCTTGGTAATCTGTCGCCAACGGCCGATACCCGTCCAGGCCGTCTTCGAGGATCACCATCAGCTGCGCCGGGGACCCCCCGATAAGCTGCGGAACCGTCACGCCAGCCTGGCTGAGCATGATGCCGGCGATCTCGATCCCCGCCGCCCAACTCGTATCCGTGAAGTTGAAAACCATCGGAACCTGAAGCTGCTGGGTCCCGTTGGCAAGGTTCGGTCCGAACTGGCCCGCAAAGGATTGCGTGCTGCGCGGATCGAAACTGATTCCCGTGTAAGAGTCGACGCGCGTCGTCGAGTCCGGATACGAGATCTGCATTCCGGCCTTGAGCACGTATATCTGAGTTCCGGCCGGCAACGTGGATATGTCCGTGCCGCTGCCGGGCGCGTTGTCCGTCGGCGAATGGAACCGCCAACTCGTCGCGCCGGTGGTCGTGTTCAGATAACTCTCCGCCCAGTAGAGCGCGGCGTCAGGCGGGCTGGACCCCGGGCTCATGTCGACCCAGACGATGTCGTAGGGAAGCGTTCCCCGCAGCGAACTTGTGGCGCCAGGCGCACTCAGAGCGCTGGGCTGCGTGAGTACGTTCGGGCTGATCGTCAGGGTGATGGTCAGCGTCACGTTTCCTCCGGAACCGGGATAGCGGCCGGTCCAGGTGATCTGCTGATCCGGTGGCGGACTGGTTCCGGCCGGCTGCTGCGCCCACGCGTAACCATAGGGCACGGGTGTGCCTCCCGGGAAGAGCAGCGACTGCGCATTCGGGCCGAAGTCATAGATCCGGCTCACATACAACAGGCTGCCGCCGTTGTCGAAGAACTCCCGCACCGCTTGTCCGACGAAGTTGGTCGTTTGGATTCCCACGTCCTCGAACGTCAGCTGGTCCAGACTCCCGTAGATCGCCACATAAGCGGCGACGGACGACAAAGGGGGAGGCGTGCCGGTGATCGGTCCCATGCGCGTGGGGCCCACAAAACCGGCCGTGCTGGTGCTCACGCCTTCGATGGTTTGCGGAGACGGGATTTCTTCTACGTATACGCCTGGCGAAAGATATTGGGCCACGTTGTTTCTCCTCCAACAAGACAAGGGGCTACGGCGGGGAACCTCCCCGCGAAATATTCAAAGTCGAAGCGGGCGACGGCGGGCTGCCGAATAGCGAGTTCAGCACCAGATCCGCGCCGAAATTCAGATTGGCTGCGAGTTGCGTCGTCGGCGCCCCCGGGCTCGGCCAGATCGTCGCTGTTTGCTGATTCCGGAAAATGTCCCGTAAAGCCGGGGTGTTCGTCCAGGGCCACTGCGCGTTCGGAAAGTTCGCCGCCGGATAGCTCAACTGATCCGGACTGTACAGCGCCTCTATAGTCACCGGCCAGCTCTGCCCCGTGATGCTTCCCGGCAAGGCGCTCGGCGGCGAACCCGATTGCAGAAGCTGAAACACCGGATAGGGAACCAGCACCAGCAACCTGCCGGCCTCGTCGGAGATGCCGGTCCACGTCTCGGTCTCCCCGGTGATCTGCACCCGAACCACTGCCCAGGCAGCGGGCTGATTCGTGTCCTGATCCAGCAGGTCCGCCCGTACCGCCCCCACTCCGGGAGGAACGGTTCGGCTCACGGATGAAAACAGATGCGCCAACCGTACGCCGCCTGGAGCCGTGTCCGGCGGCGAGCCGGGCGATACCACTGCGCCGGTCTGGTTCAGCGTGTACGCCAGCACCGCCGGCAAATATCTTCCCAGCAGATCCTGCACCGTCACGATGTAGCGGAAGGTTCGCGGCGGGCCGTATCCCTGAGGGCTTCCTTGAGGGCTGGGATGCTCCGCCGCATACAATCCCGGCAATCCGAAAAATGCATACACTCCCGATCGCGTCAGCACGGCGGGCAGGGCGGGGGCGCTCGAATTCACCAGCATCAGGTTCACGGCCAAGCCATCGGAGACCTGTAGGTTCTGGGTCAGGTCCCAGAACCGTATTCCGAGCGGCGTGAAGGTTTGCGAAACTTCGAGCGG
>JASHSD010001046.1 GCA_030036985.1 Bryobacteraceae bacterium | reverse complement strand
CGCGCGAAAATCTTCTCTCCTTCCTGCTGCGCCACGCAGCCGATGACCGCGAAAACCTTGCCCTTACCCGCTTCGCGCTGGAAATGCTGCAGCCGGTTAAAAACCTTCTGCTCGGCCTTATCGCGTATGCTGCAGGTGTTGTAGAAAACGTACCGCGCCGCTTCGACATTTTCGACCCGCGTGTAGCCCTGCTGCAGCAGTGTGCCGATCACCTTTTCGGAGTCGTGCGCGTTCATCTGGCAGCCGAAAGTCTCGATGTAAAAAGTTTTCTCCACGGACAAGTTCTATTGTACCGGCGGAGCCCGGGGGCGATGTCATAGGGTGCGCGACATATTGAGCCGTGACCGCAAGGGAGCGGTGCGCAGTCCTGACTCCCGGCGAGCGCTCCCTTACGCTCGCGGCTCGGAACGGATTCCATGTCGCACGCCCGATGTCATAATCGTAAGTCGCCCCTGATGCCCATCCGCAGCATGACCGGCTTCGCCCGGGTCTCACGCGCCACTGCGTCCGCCGAGCTGACGCTGTCGATCAAAACCGTGAATCATCGCGGGCTGGACATGCATTTTCACATGCCGCTCGAGTTCGACGCCGTGGAGCTGGCGCTGCGCCGTGCCGTCCGCGCGCGTGTACAGCGGGGACACGTGCAGCTGCAGGTTCATCTCAATCGCGCCGCCGGTTCGGCCGGCGCCGCGCTGATCAACGAACCGCTGCTGCGGGCATGGCTCGAATCGTTTCGCGATGCGGCCCAGCGGCTCGGCATCGACTCGCAGCCAGATCTCAATCAGGCGCTGAGGCTTCCTGGGATGCTCGAATCCCGCATCGAAACCGGCGATCCCGAAGCGCTCGAAGCCGAGACGCTGGCCGCCGCGAACGAAGCCATCGAGGAACTTGACGCCTTTCGCCTGCGCGAAGGCAAGGCCATCGAAGCTGAGATCCGCACGCGCGTCGAGGCCCTGTGCGACCTGGTCCGCCGCATGGAGCAGATCCGAAACCGCGCCCTGCCGTACTTTCAGCAGCGGCTGCGCGACCGGCTGGGTGAACTGCTCGGGGCCGCGCAGATCGACCCGGCCCGTATCGCGCAGGAAGCCGCCATTCTGGCCGAACGCAGCGACATCAGCGAGGAATTGGTTCGCCTCAAAACTCACGCCGATCAGGTGGACGCGCTGCTTTCGGCCGAAGGCGAAACCGGCAAGAAGCTGGATTTCCTGCTGCAGGAGATGAATCGCGAGGCGAATACGGTGCTCTCGAAGACCGGGGGACTCGGCGAAACCGGCCTCACGCTCACTGACTTGGGCTTGGCCGCCAAGGCCGAAATCGACCGCATCCGGGAACAATCGCTGAACATCGAATGACAACGGTTTTCATCATTTCCGCCCCGTCGGGCTCCGGAAAATCGACGCTGGTTTCGCGTCTGCTGGCCGAGGTGGAGGGTCTGACCTTCAGCGTCTCCTATACAACAAGGAAGCCGCGCAGCAACGAAATCGACGGTCAGGCGTATCGTTTCATCGAGCGCGAACAGTTCGAGCGCCGCATCGCCGCGGACGAATTCCTCGAATACGCCGACGTCTTCGGCAATTATTACGGCACCCACGCGGGCATGCTGGCTGCGGCCAGGGAACAGGGCCGCGACCTGGTGCTCGACATCGACGTGCAAGGTGCGGCACAATTAAAAAAGAGGATTCCGGACGCCGTCAGCATTTTCGTGCTTCCGCCGTCGCGAGAGGTTCTGGAGCATCGCCTGCGTCAGCGGGGTCAGGACCGGGAAGAAGTGATTCGCCGCAGATTGGCGGATGCGGCTCGGGAGATCCAAAATTACAGTTTGTACGATTACGTTCTGGTGAACAACGATCTGGACCTTGCGGCGGATACGCTGAAGGGCATCGTGAGAGCTGAGCGCGTTCGCCGCGTTCGCGTCGAGGAGAAAATCCAGCCGATTTTGGCCACCTTCGGGCAGGCCCTGTGTTAAAAATTCGGAGTTTAGAAGAACAATGAGTGAAACCGCACCCCGCAACAATTCGCACTGCTCCATTCCGGACGATCCGGACCAGAGCACTTACCGCTTTATCATCGTGGCCGCCAAGCGCGCCCGGCAACTGCAGGGCGGGCATCGGCCCGTGCTGCCCACGTCGTCGAAGAAGTCGACTGTCATCGCCATGGAAGAAGCGCGCCGCGGACTGGTGAAGTATGATATCCAGCCCGACGTTGTGGTGCCCGAAGACGTGCCCGGCATCGACCAGATCTGACGCATGCGCATCGTTCTGGGCGTGAGCGGCGGAATCGCGGCTTATAAATCCGCCGAGTTGGCCCGCGCGCTGATTCAGAACGGCCATGAAGTGCAGGCGGTGCTGACGCACTCGGCCGCCGAGTTCATCACGCCTCTCACCTTCGCCTCGCTGACCGGACGCAAGGTAATCACCGACTTGTTCGATTCGGCGAATCCCATGGAACACATCGCGGTCGCGCAGGAAAGTGATTTGGTGCTGGTGGCGCCGGCGACCGCCAACGTTCTGGCGAGATTCGCGCATGGTCTGGCGGATGACTTTCTTTCGACGCTCTATTTCGCGTTTCGCGGTCCCGTGGTGCTCGCGCCCGCCATGAATAACAACATGTGGGAGCACGAGGCGGTGCAGGTCAATCTGGAAACGTTGCGGCGCCGCGGGCACACGATTGTGGATCCCGGCAGCGGCTTCCTTGCGTGCGGATCGATCGGGCCAGGCCGGCTGGCGGAGACGGACAAGATCGTCGACGCTGTGGAGCGGGCGTTGACGCCGCCGGTCGCCGATCTCGACGGCGAAACCGTTCTGATCACCGCCGGACCCACACAGGAGCCTCTCGATCCGGTTCGCTATCTCTCCAATCGCTCCAGCGGCAAGATGGGCTATGCGTTGGCGCAGGCCGCGGTCGACCGGGGCGCTCAGGTGATTCTGGTCAGCGGCCCGGTAGCGTTGAATCCGCCGAAGGGCGTGGAAGTGATCCATGTGCGCACCGCGGCCGAAATGCGCGAAGCGGTTTTCGCCAATCTGGAGCCTGCGACTGTTGTCATCAAATGCGCCGCGGTGGCCGATTTCCGGCCGTCGGTCGAATCGAAGCAAAAGATCAAGAAGACCTCGGCGCGCGTATCGCTCGAACTCGAACCAACGCCGGATATCCTCGCCGAACTTGGCCGCAAACGCGGCGATCGGCTGCTGATCGGATTCGCCGCCGAGACCGAGAATCTAGAAACCGAAGCCCGCCGTAAACTCGAAACCAAGAACTGCGATATGGTGGTCGCGAACCTGGTCGGAAAATCCGAAACCGGGTTTGAGAGCGATTCGAACGAAGTCGTGCTGGCGCTGCGCACCGGCGAGACCATCCCGTTGCCGCGCGCCTCGAAGCGCGAAATCGCCGACCAGATCCTTGGCCAGGTTCTTAAGCTGCGGCGCGACCTGATCGCGAAACAATGAGTCCCGACGAACTTCGCAGCCGACTCGAGTTCTATCGGGATCTCGGGATCAAAGAGATCTATCGCCGTCAGCAACCTGTTGCTCCCATGCCCGAAATCGAACTCCCGAGCCTCATCCCCGCAGGCGATACGCTCGACGTCATCTGCTCAGACATCGGCGATTGCACCCGCTGCCGATTGCACAAAGGCCGCAACAAAATTGTATTCGGCGTCGGCAATCCGGAAGCGAAACTGGTCTTCGTGGGCGAGGGCCCCGGGGCGGACGAAGACGCGCAGGGCATCCCATTCGTCGGCCGTGCCGGACAGCTTCTCACGCAGATGATCGAAAACACATCCGCGAAGGAAGGCATCCCGCTGAAACGTGCCGATGTTTACATCTGCAATGTGGTGAAATGCCGCCCCCCGGAAAATCGCACGCCCGAACCGGACGAGATGGAAATCTGCGGCCAATTCCTCTTCCGTCAGCTGTCGGCCATCAAGCCGAAAGCCATCTGCGCGCTGGGTTCGACAGCCGCCAAGGCTCTCCTAGGCGGCAAGGACGGCGTCACCAGACTCCGCGGGAAATGGCACAAATGGCGCGACATTCCGCTGATGGTCACGTACCATCCTTCGTATCTTTTGCGCCCCTACAACCAGAACGCGAAACGCGAAGCGTGGGAGGACCTGAAAATGGTTCTCCATTTTGTATACGATTGATATGACATGCGACTCTTGGTCCTGATTGCCGTCGCTGGGGCAGCGACACTGAGCGCCCAAACTCCCGCGCCGATCACGCCGCGAGCATTCCTTGACAAGTACTGCGTCACCTGTCACAACCAGAAGCTCCACACGGCGGGGCTCGCTTTCGAAACCCTCGATCTCACGAAGCCCGCGGCCAATGCGGAAACCATCGAGCGTATCATCGCCAAAGTTCGCCAGGGTTCGATGCCGCCGCCCAAAATGCCTCGTCCCGACGCCGCGACTTATCGCGTGGTGGCGACGGCGCTCGAAAACGCGGTGGACCAAGCTTGGGACGCGCATCCGAATCCGGGCCGGATCGCCGCCGTCCATCGCCTGAATCGCTCGGAATACAGCAACGCGGTCCGCGATCTGTTCCATCTCGATTTCGACGTGAAGCCGCTGCTGCCGGGCGACGACACCGCCGACGGCAGCTTCGACAACTTCGCCGACGTTCTCTCGATTTCGACCACGCATCTGGAGCGCTACATGTCGGTCGCGCGCCAGATCACGCGGCTTGCCACGGGATTGCCTCCGTCGCAGCCGACGGTCCAGCGCTTCGAGATTCCGCTGCACGTTTTACAGGAAGATCGCATGAGCGAAGACCTGCCGTTCGGGTCGCGCGGCGGCATCGCGGTGCATTATGATTTTCCGACCGATGGCCAATACACGATCAAGGTCAAACTGCAGCGCCAATATCAGGATTATCTGAAAGGCATGGGCTGGCCGCAGATGCTCGATATTCGCCTCGATGGCAAGCTGTTGAAACGTTTCACGGTCGGCGGCGGCGCGAAGGGACGGCCCGCCGCGGCGAGTTACGCTGGCGATGGCGAACCTGGTTTCGCGGGCGATCCGTCATGGGAAACCTACATGCAGCTCACGGGCGATGCCGGCCTCGAAGTGAAGATCCCGGTCAAAGCCGGTCCCGGCGTGGTTGGCGTTTCCTTCGTGCGCGAAATGTGGGAGCCGGAGGGCCTGCCGCAACCCCAGCAGCTTGGCCGCGTGATTTCGAACGACCAAGTGTACATGGGATACGCGAACGTGGGATCGGTCGAAATCGGCGGGCCATACAACGCCACCGGACCGGCGAAGGATTCTCCCAGCCGCCGAGCCATTTTCGTCTGTTATCCCAAAGCGCCCGCTGAGGACCAAGGCTGCGCGACCACGATTCTTTCGCGCCTCGCGCGCCTTGCGTATCGCCGTCCGGTGACGAAGGCGGATGTCGGCACGCTGCTGCAGTTCTACGAGAACGGCCGCAAAGACGGCGGCAGGTTCGATACCGGCATTCAATTCGCGCTGGAGCGGATGCTGGTGGATCCCGACTTCCTGCTGCGCGTTTATCGCGATCCGGTCGAGCCGAAGGGCGTGGCGGAGCCTGCTGTGAGGCGTCTCACCGATCTGGAGCTGGCTTCGCGCCTGTCATTCTTCCTCTGGAGCAGCATTCCCGACGACGAACTCTTGACCTTGGCCGAGCGCGGCGAACTGCACAACCCGGCGAACCTCGAAAAACAAGTCCGCCGCATGCTGGCCGACAGCCGCGCCACCGACGCGATGGTGAACGATTTCGCCGCTCAGTGGCTCAATCTGCGTCGAGTCGAAGAAGTGGTTGTCGACCCGACGAAGTATCCGAATTACGATGAGAGCCTGCTGCGGGCGTTTCAGACGGAGACCGAGATGTTCGTCGCCGCCAATTTCCGCGACGACCGCCCCATCAACGAGCTGCTCGACGCCAACTACACCTTCGTGAACGAACGCCTGGCGCGGCATTATGGCATTCCCGGCGTATACGGTTCGCGTTTCCGCCGCGTGACGCTGCCGAACCATGACGAACGCGGCGGCTTGCTGGCGCAGGGCGCGCTGCTGGTTACGACGTCTTATCCGGACCGCACCTCGCCGGTGCTGCGCGGGAAATGGCTCCTGAACAACATCTTCGGTACGCCGATTCCGCCGCCGCCACCGGGCGTGAACGCGACGCTCGAAACCAAACCCGGCGTGCTGCCGCCGACCATGCGGGAGCGACTAGCGCAGCATCGGACCAGTCCCACCTGCAACAGCTGTCATTCGGTGATCGATCCGCTCGGTTTCGCGCTGGAGAATTTCGACGTCATCGGCGGCTGGCGGACCATCGATGAATCGGGGCATCCGGTCGACGCAAGCGGCACCACGGCAAGCGGCGAGAAGATCAACGGTCTCGCCGGATTGCGCGCCGCGCTGCTGGAAGACCCGAGTGCATTTCCGCAGACCGTGACGGAAAAGCTCATGGCGTACGCGCTCGGACGCCGGCTCGAATACTATGACGAACCCTCCGTGCGCCGCATCGTGCACAATGCCGCGGGGAACGATTACCGCTGGTCTTCGCTGGTGCTTGGGATCGTGCAAAGCCCCGAGTTCCTGATGCGCGCCTCGCAGCGACCGTCGACATAGGTGTTTGCGAAACGTGTCCTGATAAGCTTCGTTCTCGTTGGGATGCCGTTCGCCTTCGCGCAAACGTGCTGGTCCGACGCGATCAGCACGGAAATCCAACCCGCCTGACGAAGATCGAGCGCGACCGCAAGCGAGGTGCAATGCGTCGAGCGAGCGCAACGCGTGGTTGATCGCGTGGCCCCGCAGTAGCAGCGCGGCCCCCTGAAAGTGCTTTCCCCGATCGGTGGCCCGACTGTGCACGATGTCGGCGCGGAAGCGGCGCAAAACGGCCGCCCGGCCGGCAATGTCGATCCGCGGGACGAGGCAAATCGGCAGGCCGGGGGAATGCACGGGAACAGCGGAACCGGCGAAAGGACCGCGACCTCCTTAGTACCTCTATATCTGAATCATCGCGTTTCCTGGCAGGAAATTTTTGAGGAGTCGTGCGCGGAGCAATATCCACGGGCCTTTGGGTGTACTTTGGCATGAGGTCCAACTTTTCAAAAACTGCTCCCTGTTTGGTTCCGGCTATGCCGGGTTAGGGGCGTGGGAGGCAGCTTCGTCATGTCGATTGTGAATTGGTCCTGCGCCGAGCGAACGAGCATAATGCCTGGGCTGGAGAGCGCAGTCAGAGCCACTGTATGCGAACGATTGCGGCCGGCGCTCGGCTTCCATACAATACGACCCATGCGAATTCACTGCTTGGCGCTATTGGTAGTGACACCACTCGCGGGCCAATGGCTGCATTTGCCGACAAAGGGTGTGCCGCGCAATGCCGACGGGTCGCCGAACCTGACCGCTCCGGCGCCCAGAACCGCAGACGGCAAGCCGGATTTTTCCGGCATGTGGACGCCGCGCGCGGAACTGCTGTGCGACGCCAAAGCGCGCGGCGTGCAATGTACGGAATTGCCGCTGACGCCGCAGCTTATCAATATTGCTGCCGGCATGAAGGAAGGTCTGCCTTATCAACCCTGGGCGGCGGAACTGGTCAAGAAGCGCCAGGCGGAATTGGGCGTCGACGATCCGCACACGCACTGCATGCCGCCCAATTATCCGCGCGCCTGGGCTTTCCCCGAGTATCAGAAAATTTTTCAGGTTCCGGGCACGCTGGTGGTGCTGCACGAATTCAATGCGAGCTATCGACAGATTTTCTTTGACGGCCGCGGGTTCCCCGACGACATGACTCCGGCCTGGAGCGGTTACTCGGTCGCTCATTGGGAAGGCGACACCTTGGTGGTCGAATCGAGGGGGTTCCGGGATGATGAGTGGCTCGATACAACGGGCAATCCCATGACCGATGCAGCGCATACGGTCGAGCGGATGCGGCGTCCGAACTTCGGCAGTCTGGAGATCGAAATCACAGTGACCGATCCGAAGGCTTATACCAAGCCGTGGACCGTAACGATGCACCAGAAGATCGTGCTGGACACGGAGATGATAGATTTCATGTGTCTCGAAAACAATAAGGACATCCCGCACATGAGGCGGTGAGCGCGGGGCGCGCCGCAGACGCGACTGAAGTCGCGTGTCCGTCAGCCGATGCGACAATCGGCGTTGTGACCGCTTCCCTTGCCCGATCCGTTCAGGCCGTGCCGCATTCGCGGATTCGCGAACTGGCCGAGATCGCATTGCGCATGGACGGCGTGCTTCGCCTCTACTTCGGCGAATCGAACCAGCCGACACCCGAGTTCATCAAACAGGCTTCGATCCGCGCCATGGATGCGGGGTTCACGTTTTATACGGAAAACGCGGGTCTGCTCTCGCTGCGGGAGGAGATTGCAGCGTACTACGAGCGCATGCAGTGCGTCCGGCTCGATCCGCGGCGGGAGATTGTGGTTACCGCGTCGGGCGTTCAGGCGCTGAACGTTTCGATCCGATGTGCGCTCGATCCGCGCGACGAAGCGCTGATTCTCACACCCGCCTGGCCGAACGGGGCGTCGATCGTCGCCATGTGCAATGCCAGAGCGATCGCGGTCCCTCAGCCCCTGCGCGGCGATCGTTACGAGATCGACTGGAAAGCTCTCGAAGCCGCGGTCACGGAGCGCACGCGGCTCCTGATTTATACATCGCCCTCGAACCCCCTCGGCTGGACCGCAACGGAAGAAGATCAGGACCGTCTGCTCGATTTCACGCGCCGCCACGGCCTGTGGCTGCTCGCCGACGAAGTTTACGACCGTCTCTGGTACGAAGGCAAGACTCTCGGCGCGCCCGTGCCTTCGATCTTACGCAAAGCTACACGCGATGACGCGGTGATTGTCATTCAGTCTTTCAGCAAGACTTATTGCATGACCGGCTGGCGCCTCGGTTATCTCATCGCCCGCGCCGATCTTGCCGCCAAGGCGACGCAACTCAATGAATTCGTCGTTTCCCATGCGACCGGCTTCACGCAAAAAGCCGGCGAAACGGCGCTGCGCGACGGCGAGCCGGAAATCCTCAGGACGCTGCAGCGCCTGAAGGAAAATCGCGACTTCTGCATGGATGCGCTGAGCCGGATGCCGCGGCTGACCATCCCGAAGCCCGAAGGCGCCTTCTACCTTTTCCCGCGCGTGCGCGGATTGAAGGATTCATTCGAGTTCTGCAAGCGACTGTTGCTCGAGACGAAGCTCGGTCTTGCGCCCGGCGTGGCGTTTGGCGCCGGAGGGGAAGGCTCCATCCGCATCTGTTATGCCGCCGACAAGTTAACTCTGGAACAAGCCATGGGACGGCTGCGCAGATTCCTGCAGCAGGGAACCCGCTTCTGATAAAATCGCTCCGACTCTCAAAAAGGAGGCTCCATGAAGCTTTGGATCTCGACTCTCATCTTTCTGTGCGCGGTGACGGGCACGTTTGCGCAAGAGGCCGGCGGACGCGGCGGCGGCAGAGGCCGGGGGTTTCAACCACCACCGCCGCCACCGCTATTGTTCTTTAAGGAAACCTGGAAGCAGGCCCCCGGCAACGTTCCCGTGACGCAGGATTTCGTCACCAATCCCGACCTTCAGCTCAACATCTACGGCGCGAGCAAGAGCGATTTCGGCATCACGAGCGAGGGGAACGTACCTCATATATGGACCGGTCTGTGCGCGTCGACATGCGCGCTCACACTGAGCGACAAGAACAACTTCGTGGACCTGACGGGCAAGGCGAAGATCCGCTGGTACACGAAGACGTCGGGCTTTCATGAGGTTCGCCCGGTGCTGAAGCTCGCCGACGGAACCTTTCTGATCGGAGACCACGTCGACGCCAACACGTTCGACTATCAGGAGAGCGAGTTCTATTTGGCCGAAGTGCACTGGCTCAAGCTCGACATGCCGAAGGTGCTGACCAAGGGGACCCTGCTGGACAAAGTAGATCTCAGCAAAGTCGATGCGGTGGGATTTGCCGATCTGTCTCCCGGCAGCGGTCACGGCAGCGGCGGGTACTCCGATGTCGCGTGGATCGAGGTTTATGGCAAACCGGTCAAACGTGACGCGACGAGCGCGTCGAATTGAAGCGTTCGCCACCGTTGCTGGCCTGATCATCGGCACTCCTTTAGCGTCGGCTCAATGGTTCAAGTACCCCAGCCCGGGAGTGCCGCGGAAGGCCGATGGCACTGTGAATATGTCGGCCCCGGCGCCTCGGCTGGCGGACGGCAAGCCCGATTTTTCCGGCATCTGGACCACCGCGGAGCCCAATCGGCGGACGGAAGGCTTGTCGAGTCCCCAGCAAACTCCCGGTCCAAGAATTCCGCAGAAGGGCGATGACCTTCCCGGCGATCCGACGCACATAACGGCATCACGCCAGATGGCCAATATCGGCGTCGATCTTCCGGGCGGATTGCCTTATCAACCCTGGCTTGCGGCTCTCGTCAAAAAGCGGACCGCGAACCTGGCCATAGACGACCCGCACATCCGGTGCTGGCCCGATAATTTTCTTCGCGCCTACGGGATGCCGCATTTGCTGAAGTTCGTCCACACGCCAGGCCTTTTGCTGATGCTCAATGAGCTGAACGCCGGGTACCGTCAGGTCTTCACGGATGCTCGGCCATTGCCCGAGGACCCGAATCCCACGCTACAGGGCTATTCGTCGGCGCGGTGGTCGGGCGACACCCTGGTGGTCGACACGATCGGTCTGCGCGACGACACGTGGATCGATTGGAACGGCAGCGTGCTGACCGAAGCGGCGAAAGTGCGGGAACAAATCCGGCGCCCCGACTTCGGACATCTCGAAATCGAGGCCACCGTCGACGACCCCAAAGCTTACACGAAGCCGTGGACCGTCACGTTGCGGCAGCGCATCGTTGTCGATACGGAGTTGATCGACGAAATGTGTCTGGAAGACGAGCAGTCCCTCAAGCACTTGAAGTAATCTCGGTATATACTTCCGTTGTGTTCCATCTGAGGGTGCTCCTGCCGGCCGCGTTTCTGCTGATTTCGAGTGCGTCGATCGCCCCGGCGCAATCCGCGGACTACCAGTTCTTCAAGACGCACGTGCAGCCGATCTTTCTCAAGCATCGCCCCACGCACGGCCGCTGCGTCACGTGCCATGGCAACGGGAATGGCGGGAGTTTCGTCCTGCAGCGCCTTGCGCCGGGGAGCACCGATTGGACGGAAGCGCAAACGATGCTGAATTACGAGGCGGCCTCGCGCCTGGTCTCGCCGGGAAAACCGACTTCGAGCCAGCTTCTGATGCATCCCCTCGCGCCCGATGCGGGCGGCGATGTTTTCCATTCCGGCGGCCATCAGTTCGCCTCTCAGGACGATCCCGACTGGCAGGAGCTTGCCGCATGGGTGCGCCAGAAGCCGCCGGTCGAATATAAGAACCTCAAGGTGCTCCAATCTGGCGACCACCTGATGGACGTGATGCGGTCGTTCAACCTTTCGCTGCGCGAGGACTGCACCTATTGTCATGTGGCGTCGGATTTCTCGAGCGATGCGCGGCCGAACAAATCGAGGGCGCGGCAGATGATGCAGATGACCGAAACGCTGAACGCAAGTCTCGGGGCCGGCAATATAACCTGTTATACGTGCCATCGGGGAGATCAGAAACCGAGGACGACCCATCCGAATTATCCGGATCTCAAGTTTCCGTACTGAACCGCGGGAGGTAATTTGATCATGAAACGAGTCTGGTATCTGCTTCCGTTCCTCGCGCTGCCTCTGGCCGCGAGCACGGTTCGGATCTACGTCACCAATGCGGCCGGCGACAGAGTTCACGTCATCGACGCCGCCACGAACAAGGTCGTTCAGGAGATCACCAATATCGAGATTCCGAGCGGCGTCTCCTTCTCGCCCGACGGGAAAACGGTCTATTTCAGCTGCGAGGGCGAGAGGACGCTGGATTTCGTGGATCGGGTTTCGGGGAAGATTACCGGAAAAGTGCCGCTGACCGGCCGACCCAACAGCATCTCGACCAGCCCGGACGGCAAGCATGTTTTCGTCGCCATCGCGCAAAACCCGGGCGGCGTGGATGTGATTGACACCGCGACCCGGAAAAACATCCGGACCATTCCGGTCAAAGGCGCCGTGCATTATGCGTATCTGACTCCCGATGGAAAGTACATCGCCGCGAGTTCGGTGGCGGGAAAGATTATCACGATTATCGACATCAATTCGCTGGAGCCGCTGTGGGATTTCAAATTCGACGCGGGCGTGCGGCCGGTGGCTTTCGAAAAAGGCCCCGATGGTTCGACCAGCCGCATGTTCGTCCAGAAGTCGAACATTAACGGATTCGAGATCGTCAATTTCAAGACGCGCCAATCGGAAGGTGAAGTGAAACTGCCGGAGGCGCCGATCAGCCTGGTCGGGATGCAGAGCGGCGCGCCTGCGCACGGCATCGCGGTCTCTCCGGATAACAAGACTCTCTGGGTCAACAGCTCGGTGGCGGGCGCCGTTTTTATTTACTCGCTGCCGGATCTGAAGCTGCTGGGCCACACGGTTATCGGGGACGTGCCCGACTGGCTTACGTTCACGCCCGACAGCAAGGTTGTCTACATTTCGAATGCGGGTTCGAACTCCGTGTCGGCGATCGACACCAGGACGTTTAAAGAAATAGCGCGGATACCGGTGGGAGAAACGCCGAAGCGCAGCGCCACTCTGGTTCTTCCCTGAACGACCGGCACGAGTGCCGGCGCTGCAGACGCGAGCGTCCGCGCCACGACTTTGTGGCGCAGACACTCATGTCTGCCGCGTCGGGACTCCTCCCGACGTTCCGATCATTGTTCGCGCACCAGGAGCGCAAAGGATAACCCCCGGCGAGTCCAGCGGCGGGTGACGGTCATCGAGAGCATTTGCGCGATGGCGTCGGGGCTCAGTTCGGGCCGATAGCCGTATTCACGCGTGAGGAAACGCCGCACGGCGGGATTGGCCAGCAGGCCGAAAGGGTCCCAGGCGCGGGTGAACACGATCATCATGTCGGGCGCCACGTCAGGCGATAGGGTTTTCAGTTTTTCGATTTCGGGCGCGGTGAAATCGGCCATCGAGACCACGTTCCGCGGCGTGTCCACGAATCCGAGATCGGGATCGCGCAAGGCGTCGGCCATCGGGAACGCGGTCGCGACGAGGCCCTTGTGCAGCTCGATGGCTGCCGCGGCGTTCTCCTGCAACTCGACAAAACTCACGAACGCGAGATTGTTTTCGAAGGGGAACGGGTAAGGCGGATTCACGAAATTGGCCGCGATCAGGCACGCTGCCAGCGCGGCCATCGTCAGCGCGCGCGTCCGCGGCAGCAGCGCCTGCAGCGAAACCGCGAAAGCGATATAAATGATCGGCAGGACAGGGAGCAGGTAGCGCTCAAGCACCGCGCCGCCCAGCGCGCTGACCACCAGTACATTTGCCAGCACGAACAAGCCTGCGATCCGCCAGGGACGGTCCCGAAGCAACGGCATACGCGGAAGGGCCCAAAGCAAAGCGATCGTGCCGATGAAATGGCCGCTGCCGATGAACAGGTAATAGAATCGGCGCGCGAGCGCGACAAGGAATCGGCCCGGATGCAGCGGTTCCCAAAGATTATAGGAAGTGAACTCGGGATTGCCGAACCAGTGTCCCGTGGCATGGCGAAGCGCAAAGAGCCACAGCAGCAGCGCAGGCAGCGGAATCAGAAACCAGAGCGCCTGTCGGCGTTGCCGGAAGGAACGGCCGCGCTCGAACAGAAGCAGGCATCCGAACAGCGCGGGCGCCACGATTCCAGTCTCTTTAACGAGCACCAGCGCGGCGCAGACGAGCGCGGAGGCGCGGAACCGGTTCTGCAGAAAAAACAGCAGCGCCAAAATCGAAAAGCACATGGCCGGCATGTCCAGCTGGGCCAGCATCGATTGGGCGAAGAACAGCGGCGATAAACACAGCAGCGCCAGGGCGGCAAATGCGGGAGTGCCGGTGGCGCCGCGCGACAACTCGATCGCCAGCAGAAACGTGGCGAGCGCTCCGACCGCCGCGATCGCGAGCATCGCGATCCGCGTGACCACGATGGAGTAACCGAAGATCGACCACCAGGCGGCGAGCCACGCCATTACGCCGGGCGGATGCACGTTGGGCGTCGTCGAAAAGGGGATCCAGGAGCCGGCGCGAAACAGATCGAGCGCGGCGGGTATGAACTGGCCCGCCTCATCCCAATAGAACGGGAGATTCAGCAGCGGTCCGTGCGCGAGCACCAGAAACAGGGCGATCAGGCCGAAGGTCAGGAAGTACGACCGGAGCCGGACCGGAGGCCTGCGGACGGGCTGCATGAACGACGGCTTTACCGGGCGAAACTTCGGCGTCCGAAACTCATTGAACAAACCCCGAACCGGCCTTCGGCTCCAGGCGGATTTCGCCGAACGCGGATTCGTATTGCGTCACATTCTGCTGGAGCACGTTGAGGAGCGCTTTAGCCTGCTGGGGGCTGATATAGATTCCCTGGAAATTGCGGATCTGCACGTTATCGGGCGCGGATTGGCTGATCTGGCCGAACATCAGAAAAAAATCCCAGAGGTTGGCGCGGATCTGCACGCTGTTGGCATAGCCTTCGCGGTAGTCGGGGGCGCGTTCGAGAACGATCCGCGGCTGAGTGGGTGTCATCGGACTACATGGTACCGTAGCCTTTGACGAAGGAGCGCTCAGGCTTGGTTCTTGACTTTCGGCCATTCCGCAGTTTATGGTAGCCTTTCGTCACTACGCTTTCCCGCTGATATGGCGACGGATACAGACGTGAGTACAGGCGTGAGAGAAGTTTTCGACCACCACTACCCATCCACGCTGGAAAGCGTCGATCTCGCCGAGAACGAGATTCTGAAAGCGGCCGAGCAGGCGGGTTTCGACGAAGACGACCAGCACCGCATCGGCATGGCGGTGCGGGAATGCATGGTGAACGCGGTGGTGCACGGCAACCGGTACAACCGCAACAAGAAGGTTCATGTCCGGGTTCTGGTGAAGGAGGCCGACGGCGGGCGGCTGACGATCAATATAACGGATCAGGGCGAAGGCTTTGAACTGCACGAGGTGCCCGATCCGCTGCACGACAACAATCTGCTGCGCCATTCGGGGCGCGGATTATTTCTGATGGGCGCCTTTATGGACGACCTGAAGGTTCGCAAAGCCGAGCAGGGCGGTACGGAAGTAACGCTGGTGAAGAATATCGGGCCAAAGGATTAGTTTCAAAGCACGCAGGTTTCATTCGAGGGAGGCAAGCGGAAGTGAGCGTAAAACTGAACACCCGCCAGGTGGGTGACGTAACGGTGATTGATGTTTCCGGCCGGATTACTCTCGGCGAAGGAGCGAGCGCGCTGCGCGACGCCCTGCGCGAACTGACGGCCAAAGGCAACAAGAAGATCCTGCTGAATCTCGGGGACGTTACTTATATCGACAGCTCGGGGATCGGGGAACTGGTTTCGGGATTCACGACAGTGGCGAACCAGGGCGGCACGCTGAAGCTGCTGAGCCTGACCAAGCGCGTGAAGGATCTGCTGCAGATCACGAAGCTGTATACGGTATTCGACGTTCACGAAGACGAAGCGCACGCCGTTCGGAGCTTCGCCTGAGTTGCATGTGGAGCCGGCCGTGACTGGACACGCGACTTCAGTCGCGTTTTTTGGCGTTCACCTAAAGACGCGACTGAAGTCGCGTGTCCGAACCAAATACTAGCCGCCGCCGACAAACTGAACAATCTCGATCTCCGCATTGCGATCGAGGACGGTGGAGGGCCACATTTCGCGCTTGACGATGGCGCGATTGTACTCGATCGCCACCCGTTCGGGCTCGAGATTGAGCGCTCTCACCACATCGAGCAAAGTGGTCTGCGCGGGGAAGGCGCGGCGCTCGCCGTTGACTGTAACCTGATTTTCCGTTGACACGAGTTTACGTGGATTATTATAGTCGTGGGGACGGCCCCCACCCCACAATTCAACGCTCTCAATGCCTACTACACTGGTGCAAATCTGGTTCCCCGTCGTGGTACAGACCATCCTCGCCATGGTGATCGCGGCGGCGCTGGTAACGCTGTCGTTCGCGATCGGCCACCGGGTGAAAAACAAAATCAAGGACACTCCGTACGAGTGCGGCATCACCCCCACCGGCGATGCCCGCCAGCGCTTCAGCGTGAAGTTTTACATGGTGGCGATGCTGTTTATCCTTTTCGATATCGAAGCCATTTTTTTGTATCCGTGGGCGGTGGTTTACAAAAAGCTGCGGATGTTCGGCTTTCTCGAAATGCTCACGTTCGTGGTGCTGATCCTCGCGGGTTTCTTCTTCATCTGGAAGAAGGGCGTGATCGATTGGGCGCGCAATGAAGAGCCCGAGCCCGCCAGGAGCGTGCGGATGGATCTGACCCCGGCCGAGCCTGCGAAGGTGGCGGAGGTCGCGCATCGATGATCCCCGAAAGTCTGCGCGAGAATCACCTGGCGATGGCGTTTGACGGCGTCGCCACAACCGCGGTATTCGCGCTGAACGAATTGATCATCGAGGTTGCGCCCGCGAATATCCTCGAGGCATTGAAGATTGCCAGGAGCGGACAGGGCTTCGAGCGCCTGAGTCTGGTGACCGCGGTCGACCGGTATCCGGCTGAGCCGCGTTTTGAGATCGTCTATATCCTACAGTCCATCGCGAAGAAGCAGTGGCTGCGCATCAAGGCGCGCCTGGCTGGAGAGAATCCGGAGATCGAATCGGCGTTCGCGGTCTATCGTTCGGCAAACTGGTACGAGCGCGAGGTGTTCGATCTTTTCGGGGTGCGATTTCTGAACCATCCGGACCTGACGCGAATCATGATGCCTGCGGACTGGGTGGGCTATCCGCTGCGCAAGGATTATCCGGTGACGGGGACGCGGTATTGATGAGGAGTTCTCGGGTATGGCGGTAGCTGACGGCGGGATCACAAGCGAACTCGAAGTCGAACAGGATTACGAACAGCACCGGAAATCCGGCGTGCGCAGCATGGTCCTCAACATGGGACCGCA
>JASHSD010001045.1 GCA_030036985.1 Bryobacteraceae bacterium | reverse complement strand
GGCAATGCAATTACAAAACCGCTCAGCGCCACTAGGCCGGCGCAGATCGACATCCTTCGAAGACTCTCGGCTTTCCGCCGGACCTCTACACTAAGTGCGAACGCAACGATTCCCGCAAGCGCGATGAGGCGCCAATCCAATGCGGCCCATTCATGGTCAGCAATGTCTTTGGTCGATTTGATCAAGTTGAGTGCATTGTAATATTTAAGCCGAGCAATAAACGACGGATTCTTGCGCACGAACTCGATATAAGCGTCGCGAGAATATTTTTCGTACGCCACCTGGGTCAGGCCTAGCGCCTCGTCGCCGTGAACGAAATCCGTCTTGAGATGCAGAAGATTGTGACGCGTGCGATACGACTGCACGGCGACCTGAGCGATAGCGTCACCGGCAGCGCCGTCAAACTGCACGCGGTACTTGCTTTTCCAATCGACGGGATCGGTTTCCAAGTTCCAGAAGAGCGGCTCCCAAAATGTGTGGTAACGCATGCCTCCTATCTGTGTAATGCGCGGGTCCGCCGTTGCGGCCTGCAATCCGGCGCCTGCCGCAACGCATACTAACAACAAGTACAGGGGCCAATAACGCCGACCGGCTTGCCGCATCGTCAGCCTGCGCCGATCGATGATCAGCAACGCAAGGCAGCACATCGTGAGCGCAATGACCGCCGCGTAGCTGAGCGAGCGGAAATCCGCCGCCGCCGCCATCAGCATCGCCTGCGGCGCGAATACAAGAACCGTCTGCGGAGCAAGTCTGACGCGATAGATTGTCAAAAACAAAGCGTGAAACATTGGAATAATGGCGAGCAGAGAAAGAAGACGAGGATTGCCGAGCGAGCCGAGGTCGAAATCCGGAAGCAAGTCCAAATAGGGGATGATGCTGAATTGGAACGCGAGCACGGTGAATAATGCAAAATAGTTTCGCCAGAACTGAATACAAAACAGGACAATAGAGATCAGGAGCAGCGGAAAATACGCGTAATAGAGCGCTTCCAGTCTGTTGCCAAACAGACGGAACGCAAACTCGACAAAATCCATATAGCCGGCATCGCCGCCCCAACCATACGCATACACGCCACCATCGGAAGCAAGCGGCGGAGACGCAAAGAGCTTCATAAGCGACCGGTCGAGGGATCCGCTGTCGGCCTCCCATTGCGGTAATGTCTTACCAAGGCGGGCTGATGTCTGATTATCCCACCAAAGGCCGGAGTCATGCATCTGTCTCTCGACCGAATTGGCACACACGTATCGGCCCGCATGATACTTAAGATGTGAAAGATTCGCGCAGACGGCGCATAAAATTTGGCCGTAATCGGAATTGAAGAGTTGGCCGAATCTTCCGCGCTCAATGCCTGAACGGTATGTGAGGCCGACCAGGCCGATTATGGTCGCGACCAGAAGCGCGCTGAGAAATTTGCCAGTTAGCGCGCCAACGCGCTCAACCACAGTGTTACCTCCCGCTAAGGCGGGAGGCCTGTCACGATCGTTCTGCTCTGCAGGAGGGCAGCTGTCCGCGTCACGCGTTTCCCCCAATACCGACCCGGACATCTGCGAAGGTGTCCTCCAACGCGACCAGCGCCCCGTTACGTGTGCTGGTTGCCGGAGATGCCGTCAAGCAAAATTCTGCACGCCGCGCATTTTGGCCTGACGCGGGTTCCCGCTTGAAGGGGTCTCTGCCGGGTCCCTCAGCCGTGGCCGGCGCCGGCCGCCTTGGCCGGCAACGACGAACGCTTTGCTGACGCCGCCGCTTCGGCGCGCGCCAGCAGCATCTGTAAGGTTGGATCTGGGTGTGCGACGATCAAACATTGGAAGGCGAAGGTGGCGGGCCGCAATCGCACCAGCGCCTTGGCCATCCGCATCAAGCGGGTGCCCCATAGCGACGGGCCGAACACGAACGGCAAGGGCGGAACGATGCCCTCGCAGTGTTCGATCGTGAAGCCGGCGGAGAGTAGCGCGCGGCGGAAAGTGGCGAACGTGAACAGCCGCCTGTGCGTCAGATCGAGAATGCCGCGCCGGCCGTATTCGAAGCGGCCGAGTAGCAGCGAGAGCCTGGTGGCGACAAAGCCGACGTTGCCGGTGGTCGCCACTATTCTGGCGTTCGGCCAAGCCGCGGTGAGTTGGCGGAGCTCGTCGAGAAAGTCTTCGGGCGAGGCAAGATGCTCGACCACGTCGAGGGCGAGCACGTAGTCGAACGATCGGCCGCCGACCTCCGGAATGCCGCGATCGAGATCGGCGACCACGAAGCGGTCGAAGTGAGCGGACAAATAGCTCCGCTCGATATCTACTCCCGTGACTTGGCAACTCTTGCGCTGCGTCAAGGCGGCGCCAAGCGCTCCGTCGCCGGAGCCGAGGTCGAGGACGCGAACGTCCGGCGGGATCAACTCGTAAACCCGGCTATGGGTACTATCGAACTCCAATTTCGAAGGATAGCGGTGTCCGGGTTCGGCCGACTCGCAGTCGAACCGGCGGTCATAGAACAGATAAAAGCGCTGGAGATACGCTTGCAACGAGGCGCGCAGGACGTTGTAAGCGTATTTGAGGCCATTAACGCGGCAAATCTCGTCGCCGTAGTAGGTTGGAATAGGATGCTCAATGATGCGCTGCCGTGCAAACGTCAGCTGGATGATGATTTCGGTATCGAAGTGGAAATCCTTGGTATTGCGATCGAATGGGATCCGGCGCAATGCCCGTGTGGCATAGACGCGGTAGCCCGAATGAAATTCGCTTAATCTGGTGCCGAGCAGCCGGTTCTGTATCGCGGTGAGAATCCGATTGCCGACGAATTTGTAGAGCGGCATCCCGCCTTTGCGGGCATCGCGCGGCGCCAGCATGCGCGAGCCGAACACGGCGCCCGCGTCGGCGGGCGCGTCGCGCAACAGTTTGACTAGTTCCGGTAACCGCTCCGGCGCGTATTGGCCGTCGCCGTGCAGCAGCGCAACATAATCGAACTTGTTTTGGATGGCATAGTGGTAACCGATCTTCTGATTGCCGCCATAGCCCTGGTTGACCGGGTTATAGAGGACCGTCAGCTTGAACGGCAGAGCAGCGCTGCTGCCGAGATCGAGCCCGGCGGCGAACGTTGCATCTTGCGAGCCGTCGTCGATGATCAAAATTTCAACGTCGAACTCCTCGGCCAACGCAGCCGGGATGCGGCGAAGGACCTGCTGGATGGTCGTCTCGGCCTGGTAGGCCACGATGAATACCAGCAGCCGCGGCAGCCCCTTCATCGCCCTACCCCGCGCCAAGTTTCCGCCACCCGATTTCTACCAACCCGGAACGGGTCGCCGCAACCGCCTTTAATCTAGCCACAGGGACGGGCGAACAACTGTGAAGATCAACCCGAACGGAATATACTCCGGCGCCAGTGGTTGAACTTATCACGCCGTGTGCTGGAGCGGATTGACCGTCATTATCGGCGTTGCACTGCCGGCCTCCGACATTGCCGGGGAAAACTCAACCATCGGCGCCGGCGCGGAGAACAAGCCGCTCATGGGCGGTACGACGTCGGAGGGGCCGCTTGCTAGTACCATCGGCTGCTGGCTCCCAGCGGATACGTTGCTCGCCGCCGTAGCGGTCGTGGAGGTGGAATATGGGGTCAGGCCTACAACTGTCCACTGCGTGCCTACCTGACCGAGCGCGCCTTCGGCCGTCAGCTGTCCGTTCGCGATGTCGTAATACTCGAAGGCGCCGGTGCTTGGATCGTTCAACACCATGTCCGTGCCGCCGCCGTTGACGTCGGCAAAGCCGGCAACTTGCCAATTGGTCCCGACACCGGCGATTTGCTGCGCCCCGACGATCTGGTTGTTGCGAATGTCAAAGATGTCGTATGCCCCATCCGCGCTGTC
>JASHSD010001044.1 GCA_030036985.1 Bryobacteraceae bacterium | reverse complement strand
GGATCTCCGCGGTGGGCAGGCCGTTCCGCGCGGCGAGATGTTCCAACGCGGCGAGATCGGGATCGCCTTGTCGGAACCGCTTGATCTCAGCGCGATTGTAGTGCGCTTCGGGGCAGACCGGACGGATCTCGATGGCCCGGTTGTAGTGCGTAAGAGCTTCGTCGAACCGGCCGCGGTCGCGCAGAATATTGCCAAGGTTGTTGTGGGCGTCGGCGTGGCGCGGATTCAGGGAAATTGCCCGAACGTAATGGGCGGCGGCTTCATCGGCCTCATTTCGCGCAGACAGGATATTGCCCAGGTTGTTGTGAGCGTTGGAGTGGTTCGGGTCGAGCGCAAGCGTCTGCTGGTATTGGTCGGCCGCCTCGTCGAAACTGCCTTGGGCGGTCAGGCCGCGGGCGAGATTGTAGTGGATGCCGGCATGGCGCGGGCTTGCTGCCAGCGCTCGTTTGTGACACGCCATGGCTTCGGCGACTTTGCCCTGGGATTGGAGCACCACGGCGAGATTGCTTTCGGCTTCGGCGTAATCCGGCTTCAGAAAAAGGGCCAGTTCGTAGTGCGCAACGGCGTCGTAGAGCCGGCCTTGCGCGGCCAGTGCGGTGGCCAGATTGTTGTGGGCTTCGGGGGAATCCGGCCGCTCGACGAGGTAGGTCTCATATCCCGCGACAGCCTCGGCGAGCCGGCCCGCGCTGTGATGGGCGAGCGAGTCCTGAAACATTTGTTGCGGATTGCGCCGTCGCGCGGAGTTCCGTGGGCGGGAAATTTTAAAACCCGGCCAGGGAAGCTGTTCGATGTTTATGGTTGCCGTGCTCATAGCGCTGCCGCGGCATATGCAGGTCCGGGGCCGCGGCGCGGATTGCGGATAAATTCCTCAAAATACGCTAAGTCGGGCCGATAAGGCCTATAAGGCGAGGAATACGCAACGGCAAAAAGCCGCCGCTCCGGCAAAAACGCGACACTGGGTCCAAGCCGGGCTGTGACGATCTCGGCGCCGTCCGGCGCAACGATGCGGGCAGCTCGCCCGCGGAGATCGGCATTCGAGCCGTCGGGCAGATGAAGCCGGACCACATGCACGATCGGGAGTCCGGGTTTCCGGCAAGGCTTCCACGACGCGCCGGTCTACGCCGTATAAACGGCTTTTTCAAAATCGCCCAGCAGGCCGACCGCCTGCAAATCGGCGAACGGCAGGAACTGCATCATCACGACCGCGCACAGCGAGCGCTTCGGATCAATCCAATAGTAGGTGTTGTCGACGCCGGCCCAGGCCAGGCTGCCTGCCGAACGGCCACCCTGATAACCGACCGCGTTGATAAGGAAGCCGTAGGTATAGCCATCCTTCACGCCGGGATGGAAATCAACGTCGCTTGAAATTTCCGGCCGCACTGTCTTCAGTTTGCCCGCGCTGATTTCGCCGATCTGGTTGGTGGTCATCATCGCCACCGTTTTCGGCTGCAGAATCCGATTGCCGCGTCCTTTGCCGCGATTCAGGATCATCTGCATGAATGCGATGTAGTCGGGCGCGGTGGAATAGAGACCGCCGCCGCCGTTGAACTGCTTGGGCACGGCAGGCATGGCGCGCGGGGACGGCTTGACTTCGCCGTTCGCCTGGCGGGTGTACGAGCCGGCAAGGCGGTCGAATTTCTCCTTGGGAAAGACGAAAGTCGTATCTTTCATTCCCAGCGGATCGAGGATATTGCGCCGCATGTACTGTTCAAGGGTGAGACCGCTGACGGCCTCGACCAAGCGGCCGGTCCAATCTAGCCCTGTGCCGTACTGCCAGCGCGTTCCGGGTTCGAAGATGAGCGGCGTCAGCGGAGCCACGACGCCGGCGGAAGGACCGCCGTGCATGGTGTTGTACTTCAGCATGCGCGCGTCCCAGACGTCGTAAGCGAAGCCGGAAGTATGCGTCATCAGGTGGTGGAGCGTGACCGGTTTCGTCGCCGGGTGCAGGATCGGTTTGCCCGCACTGTCGAAGCCGTCGAGCACGTCCAGTTTGGCCAGTTCGGGCAGATACTTCGAAACCGGGACGTGGAGATCCACCTTACCTTGCTCGACGAGCTGCATGGCGGCGGTGGTGGTAATCGCCTTGGTCATCGAAGCGATGGCGAAGATGGTGTCGAGCCTGGCGTCAACGCCGGATGTGGCGTCGCGTTTGCCGAATGCGCCCGTGTAAGTGATCTTATCCGCGGTGCCGACCATAGCGACGACGGTCGGGATCTTTCGCCGCGTCATGCCGCCGCGGATGGTTGCGTCGATACTCGAGCTTGACGCGGCGAACAGGTTTTTCGCCGGGGCTGCCAGTGCGAGCGCGATGGCGGAGAATTCTCGTCGGCTAATGGCTGTCATTTTGTTTCATTCAAGATTATCAGCGTGCGCGGCCCTCAGGCGGGCCTGAGCGATTGTAATCTTCGGATTGCGTGACTCCAAGCCGCCCGGGAGGCGGCTGGAGCCGTGGAAAAGCCGTCGAGTTCCGGTCGAAAACGCCGGGCGAAAGCCCGGCCGCAGGGCCGAAGCCCTGACCCCACATCTGCTGGGGATTTTATGACACTTCTGGATCGCAAAGGGCTGGAAAATCTACTTGGCATTGGTATGTCAATTGCCGTCTCTCTGCGCGTGTAGAGGTGTTAACCATGAAATACGCCGTCCTCATTCTGCTCATAAGTGGCGCTCCTCTGTTGGCGCAACAACTTCCCAACCCCGTACGACTGAATACAACTCCGAACCCCAACGGGACGGAGCCGATTTTTACCGCGGATGTGACTTCGAGAACAGTCATGGCGGTCAATTATCACAATCGCCAGGGCACGACGCATATCGATTTCCGCGGCACGGCGCTCATGCCGGCGGCGCGCGGCGAAGCGGGCGTCACCGCGAATACCGGCGCCACGCGGATTTCGCTGAAGTTCGATCATCTTTCCAATCCCCGGCAGTTCGGCCCCGAGTACCTGACTTATGTGCTTTGGGCGGTCACGCCTCAGGGGCAGCCCGAACGTCTCGGTGAGGTGACCCTGAAACATCCTGACGATAAAACCGCCGGCCTCTATGTAACGACCGATCTGCAGTCTTTCGGCATGATCGTGACCGCCGAGCCTTATTTCGCCGTGAGCCGGCCTTCGGACGTGGTGGTGATGGAGAATGTCGTTCGCAAAAGCACGGTCGGCACGCTGGAGACCGTCCAAGCCAAATACGAACTGCTGCGGCGCGGCGATTACACCGCGAACATCAGCGGCGGCGCGCTGACGGCGGTGACCTCGGATCTCGCAGTGCCTCTGGAATTGCGCGAAGCCCGCGAAGCGATGGCGATCGCGAAGGCGCAGGGCGCCCAGGAGTATGCGCCCGACGTCTTGGCGAAGGCGGCCGCCGATGTCCAGAACGCGGATGGCTACTATCGCACCCATCAGCAAAAGGAGCTGGACACGGTGGCGCGTGAAGCGACGCAGGATGCCGAGGACGCGCGCCGCATCAGCGTGGTGAAGGAGGGCGAAGCCGCCGCGGAGGCCGCGAAGCGCAGGACCGAACAGGCCGAGGCGGAGGCCGCCGAACAGGCCCGGCTGAGAGCGCAGGCGGATGCCCAGCGCGAAGCGGCGGAAAAAGCCAAAAACGAAGCTGAAATCGCCACCGCACAGGCTCTGACCGCGAAGCGGGAGGCGGACGAGGCGCGCCAGGCGGCTGTAGCCCAACAGCAGCAGTTGGCCGAGGAAACGGCGGCGGCGAAAGCGGAGCGCGCGAAAGCCGAGCAGGAGGCCCAGGCTCTGCGCGAGCGCCTGCGCGCACAGTTGAATGCGATTCTCCAGACCCGCGATACCGCGCGCGGCCTGATCGTCAGCATGTCCGACGTGCTGTTCGGCTTCAATCAAGCGACGCTGAAGCCGGACGCGAAGGAAAAGCTGGCTAAGGTGTCCGGCATCCTTCTGGCTTACCCGACACTGCATGTGAACGTGGAAGGCTATACCGATAACATCGGCTCGGACACTTACAACCTGAAACTGTCGCAGCAGCGCGCCGATGCGGTGCGCGATTATCTGATCTCGAACGGCATTAACCCGGCGTATGTTGAGTCGTTGGGAATGGGCGAGGCCGACCCGGTGGCCTCGAACGACACCGCCGCCGGACGTCAGCAGAATCGGCGGGTGGAGCTGGTGGTGAGTGGCGACGTAATCGGGCAGCCGATCGGACCGAATCCCAGCGGTTCATTGCACTAACTGGTGGACCGCTCCTTTACAGTCGCGTCGCTTGGACATGCGACTTAGTTGCGTCTTCCGCGCGCGGCGGTTTTGAAATACTGGCGGAATGCACCGGCGGCTTCCACACTGGCAGCCCGACGGAGTGGGATACTTCGTGACTTGGCGATTGGCGGGTTCGCTACCAGTGGCTGCTGTGGCCGACCTGTGGGGGGTAGTCGAGTGCCCGACAGAGACGCGACTGAAGTCGCGTGTCCTGAGCCACGCCCGCTCCTTTACAGTCGCGGCTCAGAAACCTTATACACGTGCTGAGCCGCGCACGGAAGTAAGCAGTCCAGGTCGCTTAGTCGTGGTTTGCGCCGACTTCCTTCACCAGGCTCGCAACGAATGACTTCGCATCGCCGAACAGCATCAGCGTCTTATCCATGTAATACAGTTCGTTGTCGATGCCGGCGAAGCCAGGACTCATGCCGCGCTTGATCACCATCACGGTGCGCG
This sequence comes from Bryobacteraceae bacterium, assembly GCA_030036985.1. Classification (GTDB taxonomy): domain Bacteria; phylum Acidobacteriota; class Terriglobia; order Bryobacterales; family Bryobacteraceae; genus BOG-234. The sequence continues at coordinate 2,340 of JASHSD010001044.1, read as the reverse complement.
ATTTGTAAGCGTCCAGAATCGGCATGCCGGCGATGGGACTCTTGGGATCGTTCTCCGCCGCCGGATTGACTATGTCGTTCGCGCCGACAATCAAAGACACATCAGTCATCGCCATCTCGCCGTTGATGTCTTCCATCTCGATGAGTTTGTCGTAGGGGACATCGGCCTCTGCAAGCAGCACGTTCATGTGGCCGGGCATGCGGCCGGCCACCGGATGAATGGCGAACTTCACGTCAACGCCGCGCTTAGTCAATACATCATGCAGTTCGCGAATCTTATGTTGCGCCTGCGCGACAGCCATGCCGTAACCCGGAATAATCACTACCGAGCGCGAGTCGGCCAGGATGCCGGCCGCTTCTTCGGGGCTGGCCGAGCGCACCGGACGCGCTTCCTGTTTCCCGGCGCTGGTCTGCACCTGCCCGAATCCGCCGAACAGCACGTTGGTGAACGAGCGGTTCATGGCCCGGCACATGATGATCGAAAGAATGAAGCCCGACGAGCCGTCGAGTGCGCCGGCGATGATCAGAAGCTTGTTGTCGAGCGCGAATCCCATAGCGCAGGAGGAAAGGCCGGAGTAGGAGTTCAGCAGCGCGATGACGGTCGGCATATCGGCGCCGCCGATGGGGATGATCAGCAGAACGCCGAAGATGAGCGCCAGCCCGACGAAATACGGGTAGAGAAAGCTGTTTGCGGGGCTGACGACCATCGCCACCGCAAAAGCGACGGCGACGCCGAGAACACCGAGGTTCACGATGTTCTGGCCCTTGAACGTGATCGGGCGTCCGGGCAAAAATTCCTGCAGCTTGCCCCAGGCCATAACGCTGGCCGTAACGGTGAGAAAACCGAGCAGGGTTTCCAGCATGAGCGCCCCGACGGTGAAGCCGTGCTGACCCTTGTAAAACTCAGCCGTGCCGATCAGAGCGGAAGCCAGCGCGCCGCAGGCCTGGGATATGGCGGTTCGCTGCGGTACAGCCGTCATCGGCATCAGCACCGCGATGGGGATACCGATCACCGTGCCGACCAGCAGACCAATGATGATCCACTCGTAACTGATCACCTCATGCCGCATCAGGGTTGAAACCACCGCGATGAGCATGCCGAGCTCCGCCGAAAAGACGCCGCGCCGCGCAGTCGCGGGCGAGGACATCGACTTCAGGCCGAAGATGAAAAAGAAAGCGGCGAGGATGTAAAGCGGCTGGTAAATCTCGAAAGTCATTTCTTGCCTGGCTCCCGCTTCTTGAACATCTTGAGCATGCGGTCGGTGATGAGGTAACCGCTGACAAGATTGGTGGTCGCGGAAACCACTGCGACGAATCCCAGCACGCGGGACAGCGTCGATCCGCCCTGTTCGCCGGTGAGGATAATTGCGCCGACCACCGAGATGGAGGCGATGGCGTTGGTCAGCGACATCAGCGGCGTATGCAGCAAGGGCGAAACCTTGCGGATCAGCTCGAAACCCAGGAAGGCTGCGAGCATGAAGACATAAAATCCGAATTCGTAATTCAAGCGGCTGGCACTCCCTGTTCCAGTAATTGATTCACTTTCGCATTTACCACTTTGCCATCGTGCGTGACGAGCGTTTCGCGAATGATTTCGTCGTTGAGATCGATCTTCAGCGCGCCTTCTTTGTTGATCATCAGCTTCAGCAGGTTCACCACGTTGGTGGCGTACATCTGGCTGGCATGATAAGGCGCGCGCGAAGCCAGATTCACCGGACCCACGATGCTGACGCCGTGGTGCATCACGGTTTCGCCGGCTCGCGTAAGCTCGCAGTTGCCGCCGCGCTCGGCCGCGATATCGACGATCACCGAACCGGGCATCATGGCTTCGGCCATCTCGGCGGTAATCAGGACGGGCGCTTTTCTTCCCGGCACCGCGGCGGTGGTGATGACGACATCCTGCTCGCGCAGGACGGCCGCGAGCAACTGGCGCTGCTTCTTGTAATAGGCTTCGTCCATCGCCTTCGCGTAGCCGCCCTGGCCCTCGGCCGATTCGATATCGAGCACGACGAATTTGGCGCCGAGGCTTTCGATCTGCTCCTTCACGGCGGAGTGCACGTCGTAGGCGGAAACCGCCGCGCCCAGGCGCCTCGCCGTGGCGATCGCCTGCAGGCCGGCGACGCCCGCGCCCAAAATCAGAACCTTGGCGGGCGTGATGGTGCCGGCAGCGGTCATCATCATCGGGAACAGTTTGGGGAGCGATACCGCGCCGATCAGAACCGCTTCATATCCCGCGATGCTGGCCATCGAAGAGAGCGCGTCCATGGCTTGGGCGCGCGTGATGCGCGGGACCAACTCCATCGCGAAAAAAGAAACGCCGCGCTCGGCCAGCGCCGTGCAT
>JASHSD010001043.1 GCA_030036985.1 Bryobacteraceae bacterium | reverse complement strand
CAGGAGATCGCCGTTCCGAAATACTTCGAGGTGGAGCGCGCGGCGCCGCCGAAGCCTGCGCTGTTCGCGCGTACTCCCGAGAGCGATCTCCTCGCTTGCGGCGTTCCACCGGAGTGGCTCGCCGACGTTCGCATGGCTGATGAAGACAGTCTTCTGATCCTGGCCCAGCATCTGCCTGCTGAAGCGGCCGAGGCGTTGCTTGATCTTGCCACCGGCGCTAAACCGGCACTCCCCAGCGCTCCGCCGACCGGAACCGATCCGTTCGCACATCCGGACGCGCAGCGTCGTTTCCGGCTCATGCGGAGCGCGGAGGAACTGGAACGCGCTCTGGATTACCCGTGGGACAAGTGGATCGTTTTCCTGCACCCGGCGCAGCGTCGTCTGGTCGAACGCGATTACAACGGGCCGGCGCGGGTTTCGGGCTCGGCGGGCACGGGGAAAACGATCGTTGCCCTGCACCGGGCGGCGTTCCTTGTTCGTAAATACCCGGAGTCTCGTGTCCTGCTCACTACGTTCTCAGAGCCGCTCGCCAGCGCGCTTCGCGCCAGACTCCAGCGGCTGATCGGCAACGAACCGCGCCTTGGGGAGCGAATCGAGGTCCATTCGCTCGCCGCTGCAGCTCGTCGTCTTTATCGTGCGAATTTCAGCGGCGCGACTCCGAAGCTCGCGCCGGGTTCGGTGGTGCGCGAGATGATTACGAAAGCCGCCGCCAATGCGCCCGCTCACAAATTCACGCAACGCTTCCTGTTCGCGGAATGGGATGAAGTCGTGGACCCGTGGCAACTCGAAACATGGGAAGCTTATCGGGACGTGCCGCGGCTCGGGCGCAAAACACGTTTGCCGGAAATGCAAAGAACCGCTCTGTGGCAGATCTTCTCTGCCGTCAGGAGCGACCTTTCATCGAAAGGCCTTCTCACGGAAGCGGGAATGTTCTCGCAACTCGCGGCGCGCATCGCGGGCGGAGGCGCGTCGCCGTTCGATTTCGTCGTGGTCGATGAGGCGCAGGATGTCGGCGTTTCTGAACTTCGATTCCTGGCGGCTTTGGGAAAAAATCGGCCGGACGCGCTCTTCTTCGCCGGCGATCTCGGCCAGCGCATTTTCCAGCCGCCGTTCTCCTGGAAGGCGCTCGGGGTTGATATCCGCGGGCGTTCCACAACCCTGAAGATCAATTACCGCACCTCTCACCAGATCCGTATGAAGGCGGACCGGCTGCTGGGAACGACCCTGACTGATGTCGACGGAAACGCGGAGGACCGGAAAGGCACGACCTCTGTGTTCAATGGTCCGACGCCGGAGGTTCAGGCTCTTGATAGTGTCGCCGGCGAAACCGAAGCGGTGGGCCGATGGTTATCTGCACGCGCCAAAACTGATCGTATACAGCCGCACGAGATCGGAGTCTTCGTGCGCTCCGCAGCGGAGTTGGGCCGTGCTCAGGAAGCAGTCAAGCGATCCGGCCTGAAGGCGAAGATCCTCGACGACACTGTCGACATCACGGTCGGAAGCGTCTCTGTCGGAACCATGCATCTGGCGAAGGGCCTTGAGTTCCGTGCCGTGGCAGTGATGGCGTGTGATGACGAGGTTATTCCCCTCCAGGAGCGGATCGAAAATGCCGCCGACGATTCGGATTTTGAGGAGATTTACAACACGGAACGCCACTTATTATATGTCGCCTGCACTCGCGCTCGCGATCACCTGCTGGTGACGGGTGTCAAGCCCGTCTCCGAGTTTCTCGACGATCTTGCGGGACGGGAGAGAGACGCGAAGAGAGCGGCTCGGTAGAAACGCGATTGTTTTGCCGGTGTGGCGGAGAAAGGCTGCAGGGCCGCTCACGCGGCCCTCGCGGTGGTCCTGGTGTCGATGGCCGAGCGAAGCTTCGCAAGCGCGCGCTGTTTGATCTGAGAGACGCGGCTCTCGTTGACTCGAAGATCAGCGGCAACTTCACGGCTCTGCCATCCGAAATCGTACAGCAACCCGATCACGCGGTTCTCTCTCGGGGAGAGGCAACGACGAGCCTCCCGAATCTCCGAGCGGAGCGTGAAGGCGGGCTGAGCCGGGGCCGCGAGACAGCGTTGCGGTATCTCATCGAGGCTGACCGTCGCGGGAGCAGCCCCGCAGCCGGTTGCGCTGAGTGCCGGAGCCGATTCTTGAACGCGCCGGCGTTCGGTCCGCGAGAGCGGATCTTCGTGGCGCAGGAAGTCGAGCATCGCGCCCCGGATGCGGTGCTGGGCGTAGGTTTTGAGCTTCAGGTCGCGCGTGGCGTCGAATCGGTCAACAGCCTGAATCAGGCCGATCATACCGGCGCTGACGAGATCGTCGAATGTGACGCATGGCGGCACGCGGCGCTGAAAACGCCTTGCGAGGTGGTTTACAAGATCGAGATTCTCAAGGATCGCGGCTTCGCGGGCCGCGACCTGATTCGTTGTTGTTGCAATTGTGTTTCGGAGTTTCATTTCGGTCCTCTCTGCCCGTCGTGTTCGGGGCGCCCCAGAGCTGAGAGAAACTGCTCCCGGAATCGACACGAGGGAGGGGGATCACCCACTCGCCGATTTTTTTTGGCGAGCGGAGCGCAGCGGAGGGCTGCACGAAACGGAACGGAGTGCAGTGAAGGAAGCCTGGGGATACCCGAGTGGAGACGGGAGAGCGCAGGTAGGCCGATCAGGCCGTCAAGCGAAGCGTCGCCCGAACTCGCGGGCTGAGAGGATCGAGGCAAACCCGGACCAGCGCGAAGCGAATCGGGTTGCGGCTGCGGACGCGCAATCGTTCACGAATGGACCGCTCGCACTGGCGGCGTTCGCGCCGCCTGGCGCTATCCTCGAACGAGGCAGTAAAGCATGAGGCCCATTCCGAGGACGAAGAACAGCACGAAGCGCGAGAAGAAACGCGGGCCCATCAACGCAGCCAGAAGAAACCAGAAGCTCATCGAAACCTCCTCTGAGAGGCATCGGCTAATCGAGGCCGGAACTTAAGCGCTATCGGCCACGATATTTTCCCGGCTCGACGGTGGCATGGCCTTGACGCATTCGCACCGAGATCTTCTCGCCGATCTGAATGCTCTGCGGCAAGCCGTTTAACTCGAGAACAACGAAGCTGTTGGCCGCGGTCGCGATCGCGATCTGGGTCTCGGTCTTGGCAACCGCCTTTCCGGCCAGCGGCCCGGAGGGTGGCGCTGTCCGTTGGACGATCGGGAGATCCTGGATTGCCATGCGGGACTCGCGCATATAAGATTGGGCAATATCCGCGATCCCCGGCACCGCCGACTTTGAAGCGTCCGCCGCCCGCTCGGCTTTGATCTCTTCTTCCGGTTCCTGAACTGAATCAACCGCCTGCTGGTCTCCCTTGTCGAGGTCCAGGAGTGCGGTCAATTCCGTTTGCCGGGCGAGCAATTCCTTCAGCCGTTGCTCGTGTTCGAAGGGTCGGTCACACTGCAATTGATAGTCAGTGAGTTCCTTTTCGATCCGCTCCACCCGCGTCTGCTGGTCGGCCGCAAGCTTGTCCAGACTCCTCAAGGTGTGTTCGATACTCTGAATGGTTCCGATTGGGTTGGCCGGATTCAGATTCGCGGAGTAGATGGCCTGCCCCCGAATGAACAAATCCGGAATGCGTTCGTCGCTCTCGTTTAAACCGAAGTCCGCGGTCTTGCCCCTGCTGAGGATCTCGAACCCCCGGAAATGCCCGCGGGCCTGGAGGGTCTGGTCATCCCGCCATGAAAGTATTGCACTGGTGAGTGCGTTCGCTGACTGGTCCCGAGCGCCCTTGCCGGAATAAACGCGGTTTCCCACGGCCATGGTGAAATCGTCGGAATCGTTCGCGTTGCGTGTCGAGATATCCGCCTCGATCTTCTCCAGGTTCTGCTTTGCCTCAGTTATATGCCGCGGCAGGTCGCGAATCTCCCAGAGAATGTGGCGTTGTTGGTTTGCGTGAATGGCTCGGAGCTGGTCGAGCTTACGAATCTCGGTATCCATCCTGATCTTTTCGACGACAGCCGGGTTGCCGGACGCAATTGCCTTAATCTCCGCATAAGTGAGGGCGCCGCTTTCGAGATCCTCTGCTGCGCGCACCGAAGTTTCTCCGCGCATTACCTGCTGGATGAACCTGGCCTTCGTCTCCAGCGTCTGCCACATGTACGCGTCGAAGGAGCCCTCTGTCACATAGCGGAAAATCCGGACCTCTTTGTTGTCGTTGCCCTGGCGCAGAATCCGGCCCTCGCGCTGCTCGATGTCGCGCGGGCGCCAAGGGGCGTCCAGATGATGGAGTGCAACGAGCCTCCGTTGCACGTTTGTCCCGGCGCCCATCTTTTCGGTTGACCCAAGGAGAATTCGAATCCGCCCTGAGTTGACGGAGGCGAACAGCAATCTCTTGGCCGTATCCGTTTCGGCGTCATGGATGAACGCTATTTCGCGTTCGGGCACGCCAGCCCTGACCAGCTTCGTGCGGATGTCGTCATACACGTTGAACCGCTCGGCGTCTGGCGTCGAGAGATCGCTGAAGATCAGTTGCGTCGAACGCTTCGCCTGTGTCTCTTCCCAGATTCTGACGACGCGAGTGACCGCTCGATCGATCTTCGTTTCCTCCGCGGGAGCTGCTTCGGGGGATACCAGGCGCATGTCGAGAGCCGCCTTTCTCCCCTCACCGGTGATCTTGAGCATGTTGTCTACGGAGGGGTCCACTCGCTGTTTGCGCAGTCGTTCAGCGCGTTCAGTGAGCGTGCGGATGAATGCCTTCAACTCGGGGCTCGCCGGCGTCGCTTCGATTGTCGGCTTGCCGTTTTCGAGCACGGGGCGCGGGAGATTGAGCATGTCCGCCGTTTGCACGTCTGCGACAGTGCGAAACATTTGGAGCAATTCCGGCAGATTAATGAACTTCGCGAAGCGGGTGTGCATCCGGTATCCCGAGCCGTCCGGAGCCAATTCGAGAGATGTCACCGCTTCGCCAAAGTTGGCTGCCCAGGCGTCGAAATGGTTTACGTTGCGCTCCGCCAGCAATTCCGGCCCGAGGTAGCGCAGCACCGTGTACATTTCCGCCAGGCTGTTCGAGATCGGCGTCCCGGTTGCGAAAACCACTCCCCGACCGTCGTTTTTCTCCTGGAGGTAACGGATCTTCAGGAACATGTCAAACGCGCGATTGCTGTCGGAGTTCGGCAACCCGGCGATCCGGTTCATTTTCGTGACGTAGGCCAGGTTCTTGTAGAGGTCGGCTTCATCGACGAACAGTTGATCGATTCCGAGTTCTTCGAATGTTAAGGTTCGGTCCTTCGAGTCGCGATCCGCCCGCTTCTTCAGCCTGACGACCAGGCGTTTCTTTGCCTTCTCAAGTTCCTTAACGATTCGGCGGTTATCATCCTTCGAGTCGTTCGCCAGGCCGATCTCAGCATCCAGCTGTGCAACCTGTTTTTCAACAAAGCGGTTGAAGTATTGATCGGAAACGGGCAGGAACTCAAACGATCGATGCGATACGATCACCGCGTCGTAGTTGCCGGTCGCGATCCGCGCCATGGCCTGCTGGCGGTTCCCGGTAGAGAAATGATCTTTGCCGGCGACGAACAGCCTCGCCTGCGGATACAGCTTCGGAAACTCCGCGCCCCATTGATCCACCAGGTGATTTGGCACAACAATCATCGGCTTCTTGGCGAGATCCAGACGGCGCAGTTCCATTGCCGCGGCGGTTATGGTCCAGGTCTTTCCTGCGCCGACAACATGGGCGAGAAGAGGGTTGTCGCCCTGGAGAATCCGCCAGACTGCGTTCTTTTGGTGAGATGCCAAATCTCCATCCCGCAGGGATGTCCGCACCATTCCCGGCAAGGTCAAATGTGAGCCGTCGAATTGGCGGAGCCTGATGTTGTTGAACCGGAAGTTATAGTCCCGCGCCAGTCGCGCCGCGCGGTCCAAGTCTTCCCAGACCCAGTCTCGGAACCGATCCTTCAACTGCTGCTGCTGCTCACGGGCGGCAATCGTCTCGGGCTGATTCACGATCCGGTTGCCATCCGCGTCTTCGTCATACGCTGTCGGCGTGCGCCCATTCAACGCTTGTTCCGCCAAATCGGTCGCGCGGAAGCGGGCGGTGCCGTGAACGGTCGTATTGCTCACAACGAACTTCACACGATAGTCGGGTTCCACCGTCCAGGTCGCAATGCTTTCGGCGAGGGCGATCCTGATACTGTCCGGCGGCACATCGAGCAGTTCGCAAAGAAACGTTCTGACATCGGACGGCGGAATCCATGATGCGCCGAGACGACCCTCGATTTCTCCCGGTTCGAGATCCCTCGGCTGCACGGCCCGCAATGCCTCGACGTTTCGTTCATAGGCCGGGTCGAGCTGGGCCGATACCTGCGCGACAGCAAGTTTGGTGCGTACATTCCCGCTCAGGTATCGATCGGCGGTCTCCCACGCTCCGCCCTCCGGGTTTCGATACGCGAGGCCGCCGAGTTCGATTTGCAACTCGGATGAGGGCTTGCCGGTCAGTTGCTCCATGCGAGGCCAATTAATCTGTCCGGTTTCATTGAGCGAAACGAGGAGAGCTTCCGACGCGGTTTCAACCGCTTCGACGGGCCGGTAGCGTTCGAGCGTTTGGCGCACGAAGATTGCGGACTTCGTCGCCCGGCGGGTTTCCGGGTCGAACTCTTCAAGCGACAGGAGGAGCGGCTGATCCGGGTCGTCTGCAAACGCTCTCACGTTTTCCCGCGTGCTGAGAGGGCCGAACCTCGAAACGAAAGAATCGTAGGTCCGGTTCAGGTGGTTGCGCGCTTTGACGATCACATCGTCGTTCGGCGTGTCCACGAGTTGGGAGCGAAAAACCTCGCGCACCGCATCGCGAACCTGAAGCATGCCGCGAACTCTCGCGGCCGTCGATACGGACAGGGCTACAGGTTCCAACGCGTCGCCGCGCCGCACAAAGACGTCGCCGTTGCGATCAGTCAAACCACCGTCTTTGACCTCACCCACCGCAGGAATATTGTCGGAACTGGCGCGGGAAGGAGGATTCCAACGTTGCTGCCTCTCCTCGTACACTGCGGTTGGCAGCCGGGAGATTGCCGCGGCGAGTGCTTGCGGTTCGAAGTTACCCTCCAGGAAAGGAGCTGGTGTGCCGTAGCGACCGCTCTCGTTTGCCATGCGGCCCAGCATCATTTCCGGATGGCGAACAAAGTATTCATTGATCTGCAGCGGGCCGTCGGGAGTTTCGATCCGGGCAAGGTCAGTCCAGGCCTCTTCGCGTTCGGGTTGGCGCGATGTTCTTTTCTGGAGAAACAGAATGTCGGTCGTGACATCGGTTCCGGCATTCGCCCTGAAAGTCGTGTGCGGCAGGCGAATCGCTCCGAGCAGCGCCGACCCTTCTGAGAGATGCCGGCGAACTGACGAGTCCTGTTTGTCCATCGTGTAACGACTGGTAATCAGGGCAATGACGCCTCCAGGCCGAATCAGATCCGAGCACTTCGCGAGGAAGCAGTCGTGAATCGTCCGCGTCAAGTGCGGACTCTTCCGGTACGCCGGGTCGAACACGGGGTAATTGCCAAATAATC
>JASHSD010001042.1 GCA_030036985.1 Bryobacteraceae bacterium | reverse complement strand
AGATGAAGGGCGATCTCAAGGAGTTTCCCAACGCCTATTTCCAATCGGGTGATTTCTATCTGCGCGCGGGCCAATACGACGAATCGATAAAACAATACGAGGATGGCATCAAAAAAGACTCGAGCCGAAAGAACAGTTATTTGTTGCGAGAGGAAGAGGTGTACGTCCGCGAGGGCAAGCCTGCGCTGGCGCGCGATAAAAACGATCTGATTCTGAAGAACGACCCCAAGGATACCGAAGCCCGTGGCCTGCAGGCGACCTTTCTGCTTGATAAAGGCCAGATCAATGAGGCGATGTCGGAACTGCAATCGGTGGTGACGGCGAAGCCCAACAACTTCGTCGCCCGTTTCAATCTGGGCCGCGCGCACTTCGCCCGTCAGGAGTATGATCAGGCGCGGCAGGAGTTCGAGACCGCCATTCAGCTCCGGCCCGATTACCTGCCGGCGCGCCTGGCGGACATCCAGGTGGATCTGGTCCGGGGCGACAACGACGCCGCGCTTCGCGCCGCTGACGATACCCTTCGGATCGCGCCGAACAACGTTCAATCGCGTGTCATGAAGGCTGCCGCGCTGCAGCGCCTCAAACGGAACGACGAAGCGCGGGACCTGCTGACGGCCGTTCTCCAGAAACAGCCGAACCAGGAAGAAACGCTGCTCCAGCTGGGCGTGCTCGATCTGACCGAGAAGAAGTACAAGGACGCCGAAGATCTTTTCCACCGGGCCTACGCCGCTCAGCCCTCGAATCCGCGGGGGCTCCTGGGCGAATCCCGCGCCGTGCTGCTTGAGGGCAATCCCGATAAGTCGGTGCAGATCGTCTCCGATCAGTCGCAGAAACAGCCCGCGAACCTCGATCTGCAACGCCAATTGGGCGATGCCGAGGTTGCGGCCGGCCAGTACGACAAAGCCATTGCGACGTACCAGACGATGCTCGGCAAGTTATCCGATAAGCGCATCCAGGGCGACCTCTGGACCCGGATCGGCGCATCGTATCTGCGCAAGGGCGATGTTCAGCAGAGCATCAATGCGCTGGAGAACGCCCATCAGCGGCTTCCGCAGAATGCGGCGCTGATGACCAATCTCGCCATGCTCTACGACAGCCAGGCCAGACCGGACGTGGCCCGAAAGTACTACGAGATGTCTCTCAAGACGGATCCCAACAACGCGCTCGCGCTGAACAATCTGGCGTACCTGATCAGCGAATCGAACGGCGACTTGAATGAGGCTCTGACCTACGCCGAACGAGCCAAGCAGAAGCTGCCGGGCTATCCCCAGATCAACGACACTCTGGGTTGGATCTATTACAAGAAGACCCTGACCGATAACGCCATCGAGACGTATAAGTCGCTGGTGGCGCAGGCTCCGCAGAGCCCGATCTTCCACTACCACTACGCGATGGTGCTGCTGCAGAAGGGCGATCGGGAAACCGCCAAAAAGGAATGCGCGTCCGCGCTGGCGGACAAACCCGACAAGCGGTTGAGCGATCAGATTCATCAGCTCATGACCAAGCTGGGTTGAACGTAATCGTTCGGCCAGGCTCGCTCACGTAGTTGCGAAGGGCGTTCCGGCCCTTCGCCGCGCATCGAGTGCAGTGCGGGGAAATCCGACGGGGGGTGCGCCCGCTTTCATGCGAAATTTTCAAACTTTCTCGCTGAAAAAGCGGCACTTACCGAGGGGAATTCGTTTTTGCGAATCGATGTTTTGTCCGATTGGCGCGTCAGCTCATCGGCGGCCACGGAGCGAGCCCAAAGGGAAGGCGGAACCACTTGGTTCGACGCGGAACGGCTGCGTCCGCGCCCCATTCAAGGGCCGCCAAACAACGATTTTGCCTACCGGAGCCGGCGTGAGTCACGGAGTCAGGTTCGTAACGATGGCTCAACCGCGCGCTTCGGCGGCCGCGAGATCCGTTTCCGGAACCGCCGCGCGATCTACCTCCCACAGATAAATTTCGTTCCCATCCGGATCTTCGATATGCGCGAAACTGCCGCCGTCGCCGCGCATGATCGAACCCTGAATCTGCACGCCTTTTTCGCTCAGCCGCGCCACCACGCGGTCGATGCTCTCGTCGAGCTCCATCCCGAGCATCATCGATCCCTTGGTCCCCGGCGCTGGGTATTTCGGCGAAGCCGGATGCAGCCCGATCGTGAGTCCTTTACCCGCGTCCACCGTGGCCCAGCTGTCGCCGAAGCGGTTGGTGAGCCGCAGGTCCAGAACCTCGGTATAGAATCGGACCGCCCGGTCCATATCGGATACGAATACTGTTGCGTTACCGCCGTTGATCATATTTCGGCTCCTTTCTTCAGTCATAATCGCCCATCGGATGCACAATGAAAAGAGCCACTACACCGGGCCACTTATGCGGCGACGCCCCGAGCTTTTTGTACCGGCCATCCTTCTGGACCGAACCTCCAATGCGCCGCTGCATCGGCAGATCCATCGCCAGATCGCGGATGCAATCCGGTTCGGCGCCATCCGCCACGATAGCCGTCTGCCCTCAACGCGCGTTATGGCGAAACTGCTGCGTGTCTCCCGCAACACGGTCTTCGCCGCCTACGAAGAACTGGCCGCCGACGACGTGATCCGGGGCGAACGCGGCTCCTGCATGCGCGTGAACAATCCCGCGGTCGCTTCCACGAGCGCACCCGGCTGGTTCGGCATCAAAGAGGTAATTCACGCGGCGAGGTGTCCGGCAAGAGTACTGGACTTCGATGACCCCGATGGGAACGGGATCTACGTTCGCTTCTGATCGTTCACAACACCAACAAATAACCGGAACTCTCCTGTTCCCCGCGATTTAATCGCCCTTCCCCGCTCCGTCACATACCCAAATCCCATCCCCGCCGTGCTAACGATGAAGCCGGCAAAGCTATCCAAACATTGCCGGAGGAAACGATGAGATTGGGCCGAATCGTCTGTATGCTCGCCGCGCTCTGCGGATCGGCGTGGAGCCAGACGCCTTTAACCACCATTCAGGACACGCTGTTCAACGCCGACGGCACGCGCTTTAACGGCTCGCTGACCATCGGCTGGAGCACTTTCGACGTCGCCAACGCCGGCACGGTCGTGCAGCAGAGCCGGGTCGTGCCGGTCATCAACGGCAACCTGCTGGTGCAACTCGTGCCCAACGCAACTGCGGCGCCGCCCGCAAATATCTATACCGTTCTCTATCAGAGCAGCGGGAGTCAGCAGTTCAGCGAAACCTGGACCGTGCCGGTCAGCGCCGCGCCTCTCACGGTGGCTGAAGTGCGAATCACAACTCAGAATACCGGGGGCGGCGGCAGTGGGTCCACCACCGGAAACACGACCACCCCGACCACCTTTCCCGAATCCGCTGTCATCGGACTCCAGGCGGATCTCTCGCAGCGGCCGATCATGGGCATCGCATACGGCAACAACGCCGTCGCTGTCGTGGACAGCAATGGCAATCTGGAGACGGCCGTAGGCGATCCCGGCGAGTGCGTGTTTGTGGATGGAACCACCGGTCCCTGCGGCGCACCGACTTACTCGGACGCCGAAACCCCCGGAGGCACGGTCGACGGCGTGAACAACGTGCTGACCCTCGCCTACACTCCGATCGGCCTCAGCCTGATGCTC
>JASHSD010001041.1 GCA_030036985.1 Bryobacteraceae bacterium | reverse complement strand
AGCCGGCGGCGGCGGGAAGCGCGGCAGCGACCTGTTCCGCGAGTTGCGGGCGGAGGAATGAAAGTGAGTTCCGCCGCCGGTCGCCCGGCGAAGACTGGCCGCGGCGACGTTGACGGCTGACCAGCAGCGAGTCGGGAAGCATGGGTAAAACCAGGGAGCCGGCGGCGACTCGGAAAAATGGCTCTCCGCGCCGCCGGGCACGAGCCTTCAGTTCCTTATACAGGGCGAACCAGGAGCCCTGCCGCATCATGGCTGCCGGGATTTCGACGCCATTGTAGGTTGCGCATTCGTCGCCGCCGGCCCCTGACAAAAGCAAACTCGCGCCGGCGGACGCGGCTGCCGCGCAGATGCGGCCGTCCGGCTCCGCAAACTGACCTCCACCGGGGAGATCGATATCGATTACATAGTGTTGGTCGAGCGGCGGCAGATGGAAGGCCGATGATTTGATGTCCGGCTCCTGCGCCAGCACCGCGCTCACGTATTCCCGCTCATCCCGAAGCGAAGATCCCGAAGAGCTTCCGGCCAGAAGCGACCAAGCATGCAGGCTCTGATTCCTCGCGCGCATTTCACGAGCCGCCATCACGACGACGGCTGAGGAATCGAGTCCCCCGCTCAGATGCGCGGCGACCGGTCCCACGGCCGGCAGGCGGCACTTGACCGCGTCTTCCGCAAGCCGGCGAAGCGCAGCCGCGGCGTCTGCCGCCGATCCCCGCCAACCGCCGACCCGATCCGGATCGGGCCTCCAGGCTCGGTGTACGTGTAAACTCTCCGGCGTAACCTCGACGCTGTGTCCGGCCGGCAGCCAGAAGATATCCTCGAATCCCGTCGAAGTTCGGCCGGGGTACGATTCGAATTGCAGGCGGCCAATGGCGACCGGATCGAGCTTTCGTGCGATTACTCCCGAGGCATGCAAACCACGGGGCAGAGAGGCGAAGGCAAACAACTGCCCGGGCTTGTGCGTGTAGCAGAGCGGGCGCGCGCCCGCGATGTCCCGGGCGCAGGTCAGGCGCCTGTGCCGGGGATCCCAGACTGCCAGCGCGAAGTCGCCATCGACGTGGTCGGGAAGGTCTTTTCCCCACCGGTCGAGCGCGGCGAGCAACAGATCTTCCTCGGTGTGCGGTTCTGAAAGACCCAGCGCCGCGGCAAGGGCGCGAGGCCGGTCGAGCCGCGGATCGGCGGCGAGCCAATTGTCACGGGAGGGAGACCTCTGAAGGGAAAAATCGAGCACAGCCAGCGCGGCTGTCCCTTCGACTTTGTTCGCCACATGGGGTATGAGACCGGGAGGGGTCAGCGCGCTCGCCATCCTGGCCAGCGTTTCAGCTCGGGCGGGCGCGCCATCCAGGCGCACGATTCCACAAATCAGGCGCATGCCGCTCCAGGAACCGACTCGCCCGGATCACGCAACATCGCGTAAAAGGCCGTGCTCGCGCAACGCCGCCAGAAACTTCGCTACCTGGCGGCCGCAGTCTTCCCCCGTGACTTCGTACTCTTCGACCAGCGATTCGACCACAGCGCGCTCCGTAGTCGGGCGCTCGAGGAGTTCCCAGACACGAGCGCCAACCCCATTGAGGCTGAAATATTGGCCCTTTTCCACACTCATCATGAGCAGACTCTCGCCCAGCGCCGCCGCCTGCACATCGCCGACCCTCTGAAAGCGCGCGTTCATGCCGCGCACTCCCGAACCGTGACCAGTTTGTATCCCAGCCGCGTCATCGTGGCCGCGTGGACACTCTCAATGCTGCGGACCTGCGTCACGCTCAGATGGTCGCGCCAGTCTCCGACGCGGCCGTGCCTGAAGAATGACGCCTGCCGGGGCGCCCGTTCCGCAAACCCATTTACCCGCTCCTGACGCTGCAACTCGACGAAGCTCGCATGGCGCACGGCGCGCGATACCTCCTCGCGCTCAACTGCCTCGCTTTCGAACGAGAAACCGAGGAAATGCAGAACGTCGCGGAGCACCCCGTCGGTATCGGCGTGCAGGTCCTCATAGCGTATGAGACGCACAGGCAAACACGACTCATCGAGCCAGCTGCGAACGTGTCCGCTCCAGCCGTTGCTTCGCTGACGAACCTGGGTGTCCGTCGAGCCGAAAAATCTGTCTGTTTGATTCATATATTCGATCGCCCGGTCTATAGGAATGTCCTGATGGAACGTAAGGGAAACGGCGACATCGCGGGGATCCCGCACGATATAGAGCGCCGCCCGCGCCGCCTTGCCAAGCGCCGGCGAGCCATCGGGCAATTGCGTCCACGCATCGTGCGCCTTCAGGAAAGTGGCGCGATCCAAGGAAGCCGCATAAGCGTCGAGCGCGGCCGGCCGCAGGGCTTCGATTTCCCGCGGAAGCAGAAGGAAGGAGTCGACGAGCGTTTGCCGTTCGAATAACTCGCGGCTGCCGGCCATACCTCCGTCGAGTGAGAGCTTGTTGATGTCCTCCGGAACATCCTTCCCCGCGGCGATATTGGAGAGCAGTATCCGCAGCCATGTGTTGCCCGATTTCGGCCAGGAGGCGATCCACACCATGCCTGGGGGAAATGCCCGCATTCCCTTAGCCCCGAAGCTCCCGCCAGTGGTGGCGAAGCTCATCGGCGGTCTGGTCCAGGATGCCGAGATCGCGAGGCCTCGTCAGGGTAAAGATCTGCGCGTGCCGGAGAACCGCGGCCGTCGCGGCCACCTGGCGGCTGCCTCGCGCCATAGCCAGAGTGAGGGTTGGCCGGTAGCTTTCATTCAGCAACGCCTGCGCTCCGTTCAGTGGCGACAACCGTTCAATGCCGGGGTTATCGGGTAACACCCGATCCCGCAGAATATAGATGGCGGCCACCGGCGCCGGGCCGTCCGGCCCCGGCCCTGGAGGCTCGACATAACTTTTTCCGATACCCGACCGCACGGGCTGACGCCGCCGCGGCGCGAGATCCAGACGCGCAATACTTTCTTCGAACAATTTCAAATGGCGTCCATCCGGCCAGATCACGGGCGCCGTGGTCCCGTCCGTGTCTATGGCGCAGACGTCGTCATTCAGGAAGCGACAGCCTGCTCTGCACAAAGCGGCCGCCAGAGTAGATTTCCCTATTCCGCTCCGGCCGCAGAAAACATAAGCTTGTCCGTCCAGAGAAACAGCCGAGGCATGCAGAACCAGCCCCCCTCGCTGCAGCAACAAAGCGCCAAGTCCCGTTCCGAGCAGGAAAGGGATGGCGTCCGCGGAATCGGCTTCCGGGGCCGGCTCCATATCCAGCGTGGAGCCGCCGCTGGCCAGAAAACGCCCGATCCCCGGCAGCCGGAGCAGAAAACGGCTCTCATCCAGTTCCCACCCGGGCCCGTGCGCGGTGAACCCCTCAAGGCTTTCCGGCACCGGGCGCCTGTTGATCCGCACGTCCTCACAGCCCGGCGGCACCGGGAACGGAATGACGCCAGGCAACTCCATCTCGGCTCTGACGGAAAGACCGGAAATTCGGCAGGTATACATTTTAACTCGCAAACAACGGGCTGAAACCCATTGTGTTGAATCCTCAAGTCTACAATATTAATATTAATATTAATATTAATGGCGGTTGCGGATGTGATACGTTTTAAGCTGGCTTTAGCTTGAGAATCGGGGAACAGGAAAATGCCGCAAAACGAAGAGATTGCGAAGTCTTCGCCGAAAGAAGAAATGCCTCGCCGCAGGCATTGGGAGGCGCCCACAATTGAGGCGGCGCCCATCGACTCGCATACATTCAAGAACCCGTCCGTTATAGAGGATAACGGGCTTTTCAGCAAGAGCGTATCTTAGGCGGAAAACAGGAAAGTGCCGCAGAACGAAGAGATTGCGACGTCTTCGCCGAAGGAAGAAATGCCTCGCCGCAGGCATTGGGAAGCGCCCACAATTGAGGCTGCGCCCATCGATTCGCATACATGCAAGAGCCCGTCTGATTTTGAGGGCGTTTGCAGCAAGGTCGGATCGTAGCACCTGTCGCAGAATGACCCGTTGAACCACTCCCTTGCGGTCGTGGCTCAGAAGCCCGTTCCGAGCCGCGCGCGACCAAGCAGTTTCGCAAACGGATTGGTTATTCGGTGACACGTCCTTAGCTGTACAGATTGGGCTGTATTTTGGCGATCTGCTCACAGGCAGTTGACGGGAGAAACCGCCGCGTTCAGCGCCTGATGTCTCTGCTGTTGTCGGGACCGGTCGTCTTGTAATTCCGGCCGCGCCGTTTCGGTATCGGTCTCCGCGTCCGGGCGATGCGGCGTGAGTTCGTTCGGCACTGCGTTCAAAAAAATTCGACTTAGCGGGAATATACTGCCAATTACCTGGTGATTCGTGGATTCATCGTCAACTGTCCGGGAGATGCTCGGCGCTCAGGCCCGTCGGACGCCCGATGCCCCGGCGCTCCTCGCGCCGGGGAGACCGGACCTCAGCTACCGGGCCTTAATCGAACAGATTCAGCAAACGGTTGACGCGATCAATGGCTTCGGATTCGGACGGGGCGACCGCATCGCACTGGCGCTTCCGCCCGGACCCGAATGTCCGGCCGCGCTGGCCGCCGTTATTTCCGGTTGCATCTGCGTCCCGTGCAATCCGGCATATTCCGTCGCCGAGTACGCCGCCGCCTTTTCCCGTTCGCGGGTAACCGCGCTGATCACGCGGGCCGCCAGCGTGCCCAATGCGGTCCTTGCCGCAAACCAAAACGGCATAACGGTGATTGAACTGGAACCGCTGCCGGAGGCCGAGGCGGGCCGATTCCGGCTTCATTGTTCGCGCGTTTCGCGTGCTCCTCGAACCGGTTTCCCGGGGCCCGAAGAACTCGCCGCGGTTTTCACGACTTCGGGGAGCGCTTCCTCGCCAAAGCTCATCCCGCTGAGCCAGTCGGTAATTTGCTATCGGGCCTTGCGAACGCGCAACATTCTCAATCTGACATCCTCCGACCGCTGTCTCGACCTCCTGCCGTCATTTCATGGAAGCGCCATTCTGATATCGATTCTCGGCTCCCTGTTCGCGGGCGCAAGTAATCTTTGTCATGGGATTGTGTCCGCCGCGGATTTCGAGCGATGCATTGAGGAAACCCGCCCGACGTGGTGTGCGCTTCCTCCGCCGTTCGTCGAGTCGCTGCTTACCGGAGATCCGCAAAGACGTCGCCGGAACTTTCACCACGGGTTACGGGCTTTCTTCACCGGCGGAGCGCCCACATCGGCGGCAACTGTGGAAGCCATCGAACGGAAATTCGGCATCCCGCTGCAGAATTTCTACGGCGCCAGCGAATGTGGCGGAGTGGCCGCAAATCCTATGCCGCCCGGACTGCGCAAGCGCGGTTCCGTCGGACTGAGCATTGGCCAGGAAATATCGATTCTGCCAACCGGAGAAATCGCGGTGAGGGGACCAGGTGTCTTCAGCGGTTATGACGGCGCCGAGGCCTTGGCCGAAAGCCCGTTTTGCGGCGACTGGTACCGCACCGGGGACCTTGGCTATTTCGATGAGGACGGCTATCTGTTTCTCACCGGGCGCCTCGGCAATGTCATTAATCGGGGCGGAGAAAAAATATCCCCCGAGGAAATCGAAGAGGTGCTTCGCCGACATCCAGAGGTTCGGGACGCGGCAGTCTTTCCCGTGGCGCATGACGTGCTTGGCCAGGAACCCGCCGCGCTGATTGTGGCCCGAACGCCCGGCATCGACGTCAATGAGGTTCGCGGCTTCGTTGCGCGGCATCTCGCCTCCTTCAAAGTTCCGCGGGCGATCTTAATTGTGGATGAGATCCCTCGCGGACCCGCCGGCAAAGTGCGGCGAAACGACCTTTGCGCGCTCTTTCGTGAAGAGCTTCTCGCGGCGGCGAGGGCGCCCGTTCGCAGCGACGATCCGCCGCGGACCCAGGTCGAGCGCCTGCTGGCGGAAATCTGGGCGCGCATACTGAAGCTCGAAACTTTCGGAATGCGCGACCGTTTTCCGGACCTCGGCGGGAACTCCCTGCTTGCAGTCGACATGCTGACCGAGGTGGAACGGAAGTTCGGCCGCAGTATTCCGATGGGGTCTTTCTGGCATTCGCCCACTGTCAGGGATCTGGGCCGCGTGTTGATCGAAGCGGAGTTCGCCAAGGTTTCCGTAGTGCTGCCTGTTCAGGAACTGGGCTCGAATCCGCCGCTGTTTGTCATTCTGCCCGGCTGGATGGTTTCGGAGGTCGAGTTGCTCAGCCGCTACCTCGGGCGGGAACAGCCGGTCTACGCGTTGATCCCCGATCCTCGCCCCGGCGCGGGCCAAAGCGGATTCACTCGAGAGGAAATTGTGGCAGAGTGCGTAGCCGGGATCGAAAGCGTGCAACGGAGCGGTCCATATTTTGTCATCGGCAGGTCGGTTGGCGGTGTGGTTGCGGTCGACGTGGCCCACTCGCTCCGCAGGCGTGGCGGCGCCGTCGCGCTGGTGGGACTTCTCGACTCACATTACCCGGGAGTTGCACGGAGCGGGCTGCTTCCCACGCCTTTACGCCAGGCCGAGTTTCTGCTCGGCGAATTGGTCGGGATGCCGCGTTCCCGTTGGGCTGAACACCTGCGGCGTCTGCCGATCCGGGCCCTGCGCTCTACGTGGCGCAGATGGAGGAGACGCCGTTTGCCTGGGCAAATGGCCAACGCGGCTTTATACACGGGGCTGGATCGACTGTTTCACGAGGAGCCTGAGCCGTGGCCCGGACGGATTACGTTCTTCGCCGCCGAGGCTTCGAGACATCGCGGCTTTCTCGACCGGCGTTTGTACTGGAGTAAAGCGGCACTGCAGGGCCTCGAAGTGCATCTCATGCCCGGAGACCACAACAGGATGGTCCAGGAACCGCACATCGGGGAATTCGCGGCCAATTTGAAGCGGTGTCTCGATCGGGCCCGCGCAGCTGAAGAACGTCCGTTGGCGGTTTAGACTTTTTCGCGTACGTTTCAATATCGCCCGCGGTTCCGACGAGGTACGCTCTGCCGGTGGCCGGCCGAGAAGCTCCTCGTCGTCGGCTTCGCCCCGTTGCCCGACGGCCGGCCGGCGGGCGCCAATACGCCAGGCTGAACCGCGACCTGACTCACGGCGACCGCTCCCTCGCGGTCGCGGCTCAGTATGGATCCATTTTCGACGTTCCTTTTATGTCGCGCACCCCCGGCCGGCAAGCCGCTTGACCCAAGCGGAGCAGGACCGTTGTTACACAAGCGCAGTGGTGATAGCGCAACTGGCCTACTGGGTGCGCCTGAAGGACGGACGCCGGCACCACGTCCTTCAGGAGTGGCTGACGCGGCTTGTGGACGCACTCCAGGGACGAATCCACGGGTTCAACGTGTCGGTCGCCCATGTGTGGGCCGATCAGGAGCGGCGCTTCGATGCCCTCATCGAGAAGGCCGGCCAACGCATGCCGGCCGAAGACAGTTACATCGCGGCTACCGCGCGGCGGCATGGGCTCACGATCGCCACGGGCAACGATCAGGACTTCCGGCGTCCCGGAATCAAGGTGTTCAATCCGTTCAAAGAGCTGCCGTAGTCGCCGCCGGCCAACTCGCTTTGGCCGCTCCCGTTCCCAGACGACGAATTCAGCGGCTTTGGCGGCGGCCCGAGAAGCTCCTCGTTGTCATCGGCTTCGACCCGTTGCCCGACGGCCGGCCAGCGCTATGAGCAGCCAGAAACGCCTGCACATCCGTTATGAGTCCGATGGGCCGCGGCAGCGCCGGCAGTTCGCGATACTGCACCTGAATACCGAGCGCGCTTTCATAGTTGCGTACATCGGTGCGCTCGAGCGGAGTCACAAAGGTCCAGGAGGCGCCACGCGCGCCGGCGCGGCCCGTGCGGCCGACGCGATGAATGAAGTTTTCCGCTTCCCGCGGCAAATCGTAGTTCACGACATGCCCGATGTCATCCACATGAATTCCGCGCGCCGCCACGTCCGTCGCGACCAGCACGCGATAAATGCCGTCTTTGAAGCCCTGAAGCGCTTCGTTCCGCTGGCCCTGCGAGCGGTCGCCGTGGATCGAGGCTACCTTGTGTCGCCCGCGCTCCAGAAATTTCGCGAGCCGGTCGGCGCCCTCTTTGGTGGCCACGAAAACGAGGAAAGAACCTTTCTCTTTCTTCAGCAGATATTCGAGGAGATCGAACTTTGAGCCCTGAGCGACTTCGTAGCAGAAGAGATCGATCTGCGGGCCCGTTTGTGCGCAGGCCTCCACCGCGATCCGCACCGGGTTGTGCACGTAACTTGCGACTAAACCCGCCACGGATTGCCCCATGGTCGCCGAGAAAAGCATTGTTTGGCGTTTTGCCGGAAGCTCATCGAGAATGATGCGCAGAGAGGGCAGGAAACCCATATCGAGCATCCGATCGGCCTCGTCGAGAACCACGGTGGCGGCGCCGGACAGATCGATCAGCCGCCGTTCCAGGTAGTCGCAGAGACGGCCCGGCGTCGCGATCACCACTTCGGCGCCGGCCCGGATATCGCGCAGCTGGTTGGGCTCGCTCATGCCGCCCACAACCACGGCAGTGCGGATGCGCATGCCGTGGGCGAGTTGCCGGAACGCCGCATCGATCTGAATGGCAAGTTCGCGCGTGGGGCTGAGGATCAGGACTCTTATCGTTTTGGCGCGGGGAACGGCCGCGAGCGCCTCAATCAGCGGAATCGAGAACGCCAGAGTCTTGCCTGTACCGGTCTGCGCGGTCGCGACGACGTCGCGGCCTTCCATGAGCGGCGGAATGGCCTGCGCCTGGACGGGCGTCGGCGTGACGAATTTATTCTTTTGGAGGTTGTTCCTCAACGCGGAACAAACATTGAGTTCGGAGAAATGCTGCATCAATTGTGTTCGGTTCTTCCTGCGAAGAACCGGACCGTTATCAATCCTCAGGATAGCAGCTTTAAGAAAGGGCGCCAGAACCTTCCCGTTCTTCCCGCGTATAATACACATCACCCGACGCCGGAGGCGCACGATTATGAAGAACGCAGCGTTTCTCCTCTTAACTGCCCTGCTCGGAACCACGCTTCTCGCGCAGGACATAACAGGCAACTGGCAGGGCACGCTCCAGCCTCCGCAGGGACCGGCGCTTCGCCTCGTCCTGAAGATCTCGCTCCAAAACGACAAGTTGAAAGCCCTCGCCTACAGTATCGATCGGAACCCTCAGCCTATACCGGCCAATGCAGTCACTCGGGACGGCGCCGCGGTAAAAATTTCTTTTTCCGCCATCGCCGGCGGCTATGAAGGCAGGCTGAGCGCCGACGGCAGCTCCATCGCCGGAACCTGGAGACAGGACTCGTTTTCGGCGCCACTCAGCCTGACTCGCGCCACGCCTGAAACCGCCTGGGCCATCCCGGAGCCGCCGCCCCCGCCAAAAACATGCGAACCGACGTCGAACCTGGCATAGAGGTCGCCACGGTCAAACCAAGCCGGCCCGACGAAGGCTTTTCACTCGGCGCAGGCCAGGGCGGCCCCAATGTGTTCAGCACCACCGGCACTACGGTCCGCACCTTGATTCAATTCGCGAACGGAGTCCATCCGCGCCAGATCACCGGGCCGTCGTGGATCGATTCCGCGCGTTACGCCGTTACGATCAAAGCGGATCAGGAGGGTTCTCCCAGCATCCCGCAGATGAGGATACTGATGCAAAAGCTGCTGCTAAATCGCTTTAAAATCGTATCCCACCGTGAGAAGAAAGAGCTTTCCATCTACGCCCTCACGATCGCAAAAGGAGGTCCGAAACTTGCCGCGCATCCCGGCCCTCCCAGCAATCAGTGGGGCTTCGGTTTCGGGCTGGGGGCAATCAATGGAAGGAACTCGACGATGACTGAGTTTGCCGGCTGGTTGCAGGCGAACCTCATGGAACAGCCGGTAGTCGACAGGACGGGGCTTACAGATCGTTATGACTTCTCCCTTCGCTACACGCCCGATCCGTCGATGCGTTTGACGAACGTTCCCAACGCCGTCCCGCGGCCCACAACCGACGGCGCCGACGCCCCGCCGGATCTCTTTACCGCTTTCCAGCAACAGCTCGGCCTGAAGCTCGAATCGACCCGCGGCCCGGTGGATATTGTGATCGTCGACTCGATACAAAGGCCCTTGGAGAACTGACAGGATGGTCCGGCAGCGGCGACGACGGATACCGTAGGATGGTTTTCTATGAATCCCGATCAGAGCCTCATCCAGTCCGCGTACGAGGACGCAATCAGAAAGCTCTACGCGGCGCTTTTCGATAATTACGCGCAGTCAGGAGGCGACCCGATGCAGCAACAGCAGGCGGATCAGAATTTCACGACAGGCGTTGGATTCGCGCGGAAATCGCGCGATCGCGCCCTCGCCTTGTTGAGCTGACCGGCGGCGGCCGGGAAACACGCGGATTGCGATAGGCTTTGGTCATGGCGGCCACCGGCGCGCTGAACCGAAAATTCGCCATCTCCGCTCTGTGGGCTGCCGCGCTTTGTCTGCAGCCGTGGCCCGGAGTCGCACAAACGAACATGGCGGGTCACGTAATGGAAACCAGAGACGAGATTCCGCCCGACCAGTTGCCTCCGCCACGCCGGATGACCGGCATCGGCAACGGCCATATGCGGATCAGCGCAACGCCCGAAGCCCAGGTGTGGTTCGATCAGGGTCTCAGTCTGTTGCACGATTTCTGGGACTACGAATCGGCCCGCGCTTTCGAACAGGCCGTCCGCGTGGATCCCCAATGCGCCATGTGCTATTGGGGACTTTACAAAGCCGAGTCCTTTTATCACGGCACGGAGCAGGGTTATGCCGGGCAGGCGCTGGCGAAGGCCGTCGGTCTGAAAGATCGCGCGAGCGCTCGGGAACAGCTTTACATTGAAGCCGACGCGGCGCGTCAGGAAGCGATGAAATCGCCGAATCCCGGCCCCAAGCTCACCGAGGAACGGGATCTGCGGCACAAGCTCGTCAGAGAATATCCTGAAGACACGCAGGCGCAGATCTTTCTGTCCCAGGACGTGGATCAGAAAGAAGCGCTGGAGCTTTTGGAATCGGTCTTGCGCGATCGCCCCGACGATTCGGCCGCGAATCATTATTACATCCACGCCCTCGAAGCCACGGACCCCGAGCGGGCGCTGCATAGCGCGGAGATCCTCGGAAGCCTCGCGCCCGCGTCCGGGCATATCGTGCACATGCCCGGGCACATCTTCTTCCGGCTGGGCGATTATGCGCGGGCGGAACAGGCCTTCGCGGCGTCCATGCGGGCGGACGAGCGTTACATGAAGGAACAGCACGTCCCGCCCGATGACGATTGGAATTACGTCCACAACATCATGTATGCGGTGGCGAACCTGATGGAGGAAGGAAAGCTGAAGGAGGCGACCGAGGTCTCCGCGAAGCTGACCGTCGCGCGGGGTGAACTGGAACCCACGCTTTACATCTATTCCGCGCGGGATTCCATTTCGCGGCTCAATCCGCGGTTGCCGGTGGCTTTGCGCATGGCGGACTGGGCGGGAGTGATTGAGCTGCTGAAGGCCACGGCGCCGCCCGCTGGAGCACCTAACCTCGACTTTCTGGCGCGGGAGTTGGTCGAGTTCGCCACCGGAATGCGAGCCGCCGAAAGCCACAATGTTGGGCGAGCGGAGGACTCATCCGCTCGGTTCGACGCGGAGTTGTGGCGGATGTCACAGCAGGCGAAGGACGCGCAGCCGATGGGCGGGATGCCGCGCGTGACCGAGCCGGCGAAGGGTCCACCGAAGCTGCGGGTGAACCCGGATGCGCTGCTGCAGCCGATTGTGAGCACGCTGTCGATCATGTCGCTGGAACTGCGGGCGTCTCTGCTGATCGCGCGCAATCAGGTAGCGGAAGCGAAGGCCCTTTTCGCTCGCGCGGAGGAGGAGGAAAAAGAGCTGGGCTATCATGAACCTCCCAATTACATCCGGCCTGTGGCGGAAACCGAAGCCGCGGAGATGATGGCCATCGGCGACTGGAGCGATGCCATGGACGCCTGCAAACGGGCGCTGAAGGAAAGGCCGAAGTCGGGTCTCGTACTTTACAAGATGGCCTGGATCAGCGAGAAATCCGGCGATTCGGCGGCGGCCGCGAAGGACTACAAGGATTTTCTGGCGGCCTGGAAAGACGCCGATCCGTCGTTGGCGCAGGTGAAGCACGCGAGGGCGTGGCTGGAGCATCTTCGCGGTTAGAACCGCCCTTCCTGATCCGGTGGCCTGTATGGCCATAGTCACATGACCATAGTATAATGGTGTGATGGATACGATCAGCGCGGGGAATTTCAAGGCAACCTGTCTGGCGCTTCTGGATAAAGTGCGGGAAACCGGCAAACCAATCCGCGTAACGAAAAGAGGCAAGCCGGTCGCTCAGCTGGCGCCGATCGGCCCCCCGGGCAAGCGCGGCATCCTCGGAAGCATGGAGGGGACGGGAAAAATCGTCGGCGACATCATATCGCCCACGACGCCGGAATCCGACTGGGATGTTCTACGTTCGTGAACTTTCTTCTCGATACACATATCTGGCTGTGGTCTTTGCTGGAGCCTCGCCGCATAAGAAAGAAGCTCGCTTCCATGCTGGAGGATCCGGCCAACGAACTCTGGCTGTCGCCGATCAGCGTTTGGGAAGCAATGGTGCTTGCGCAGGACGGCAGAATCGAGATCGGCCCCAACCCAGATATCTGGATCCGACAGGCGCTGGCGAAGGGGTTTACGAGGGAAGCGGCCTTGACTAACGAAATCGCATTCCAGAGCCGGCTGCTCGATATTCCGCGGAAAGACCCGGCCGATCGGTTCCTCGTTGCAACAGCGCTGGTCAACGGATTCACGCTGGCGACCGCCGATGAACATGTGCTGCGCTTTCGCGGCGTCCGCACCATCTCCAACCACTGAGGTTCATTGTTACTCGCGGCACGCCAGGGCTTGTCCGGAGTATCTTCGCGGCTGATATTCTTATCGGCGTTGACCGGCGTTCATCGGCGGCCGAACGTGGGAACCGGCCGCCAATGAATGCCAATTTTTGGAGGTGTTGGATTCGCGCGGAAATCGCGTGAGCGAGCCGTCTCCTTTTTGTCTGTTTTGCAGGACAGCGTGGGACCATGACATCAGCGACTATCAAACTTTTCCTTCCGCACGGGGACGCGAAGAGCCTTCGGACGGCTGAAATTTCCAACTGGACGGGCAAGGCCATCGCCGCGCCGCGTACTGAGTTGGATCAACTCCTTGATCGGGAAGAGCTCGATAAAGCCGGGGTGTATCTGCTCATCGGCAGTGACCCGCGTACGAACGCGCTCCTCGCCTATATCGGCGAGGCGGAGGTCATCCGCGATCGCCTCAAGCAGCACCGATCGAAGGAATTCTGGGTTTCGGCCATCGTTTTTGTCAGCAAGGACGAGAACCTGACGAAGGCACACGTGAGGTACCTTGAAAGCCGCCTTCTCACCGAGGCGGCCCAGATCAATAAATTCAGCCTGGAGCAGAACCAATCCGGCGGTTCAAGGCTGCCCGAATCCGACCGCGAGGACATGGAGGTTTTTCTCTCCCGCATCCGGCAACTCCTCCCAGTGCTTGGCTCGGATATTCTCACGCCGATCAATCAGCCGCCAGCTAAAACTCAGGCCGGGGGCACACTCTTCTGCCGAATCAAAGGAGCCGAGGCGCGAGGTCACCGCACGCCCAACGGATTCGTCGTGATTTGTGGATCCTCGGCAGTTCTGGAACAGCGCCGATCGGCTGAAAGCTATCCGTACGTGGTAGCACAGCGAAAACAACTGCGCACCGATCGAACGCTCGTCGAAAAGGACGGCTTCCTGGTTTTTACCAGGGACGCCGAGTTCTCCAGCCCGTCCGCGGCGGCCGCCACTATACACGGGGGCAGCGCAAACGGCCTCATTGTGTGGAGGACAGCGGACGGCACAACCCTTAAACAGCTGGACGAGAAGGCCTGAAAACGAGTCCCCCAGGCGGAAACCACTCTCGGGACTTCTTCTTCGCCCCACCACAAGCGCCCGGAGGAGTCCGGGCGCGGCAGACTGAGAGTCTGCGCCACGGCGCAGCCGCGCTGTGCCAGAGAGCCGGCCTAAGATAGAGGTTCATGCGGATCGCTCTGGCGCAGATCAATCCGACAGTGGGCGATTTTTCGGGCAATCTCGCGCTGATCGCCCGATTCGCCGGGGACGCCGCGGCGCGCCGTGCGGACATGGCAGTCTTCCCCGAGCTCTGCATCACCGGCTATCCGCCACGCGATCTCGTGGAGAAACCCGACTTCGTCGAGCGTTCCGAAGCGGCCGTCAACGAACTGGCCGAGGCTACGCGGGATTTGCCGCTTTCCATCGTGGCCGGCTATGTGGGACGCTCGCACGAGCGCACGGGGAAGCGGGCTACCAATTCCGCGGCCGTTTTGCGCGGCGGCCAAGTCGTCATGCGGCAGACCAAGATGCTGCTGCCGACCTACGACGTTTTCGACGAATCGCGCAATTTCGTGCCCGGCAATTCACAGTCGCTCTGGCGCACGGAAAATGAAGACATCGCGCTGACCATCTGCGAAGACGCGTGGAACGACAAGGAATTCTGGCATCGTCCGCTCTACGGCCGCGATCCCGTGGACGAATTGATGGCCAAAGGCGCGAAGATGCTGATCAGTATCAACGCTTCGCCGTTTCATTTGGGCAAGCGCGCTCTGCGCGACGAAATGTTCCGGGCCATGACGCGGCGGCATAACGCGCCCGCCATTGTGGTCAATCAGGTCGGCGGAAACGATCAGATCGTGTTCGACGGAACCAGCTTCGCCATGGATGCCGCCGGTAACGTGATCGCTTCCGCCGCGTCTTTTCGTGAAGATCTGGTCATGGTGGACACAACGACTTGCGAGGGTGACCGGCATGCCGATCCGGCGGACGAATGCGAAGCCGTCTACGAGGCCCTTGTGCTTGGCGCGCGGGATTACATTCGCAAATGCGGATTCCGGCGCGTGCTGATCGGCCTGAGCGGCGGCATCGATTCTTCGCTGACCGCGGTGATCGCGGTGGATGCGGTGGGCCGCGAAAATGTCGGCGGAGTGGCCATGCCGGGGCCGTTTTCTTCCGAGCACAGCGTCGCCGACGCGCGCGCCATGGCGGAGCGGCTCGGCGTTTCGTTCGATTGCGTACCGATCACTCCGGCATATGACGAAATGCTTCGCACGCTGGCCCCGGTGTTTGCGGGACGCAGACCGGATGTGACGGAAGAGAACATTCAGGCGCGTCTGCGGGGGCTGACGCTGATGTCGCTCTCGAACAAATTCGGGGCGCTGGTGCTGACCACCGGCAACAAGAGCGAACTCGCGGTTGGTTACTGCACGCTTTATGGCGATATGTGCGGCGGCCTGGCGATCATCAGCGACGTGCCGAAGACCATGGTCTATTCGCTTTCCCGCATCGCCAATCGCCGGCATAACAACGCGATCCCCGAGTCGGTGTTTCAGAAGGCGCCGTCGGCCGAGTTGAGGCCGGACCAGAAGGACAGCGATTCCCTGCCCCCCTACGACGTGCTCGACGGAATTCTGCGGCTCTACATCGAAGAGAGCTGCGCCGCGGCGGAGATCGCATCGGAGTTATCCCTGCCGATCGAACTGGTGCGCGACATCGTGAAAAAAGTGGATCGCAACGAATACAAGAGACAACAGGCCGCCCCCGGGCTGAAGGTCACCTCGAAGGCGTTCGGCATCGGCCGGCGCTTTCCCATAGCGCAGCGTTATTCGGAGTACGAATGAAGAAACGTGCACTCATACTGATTGCGGCCGCCGCGGCCCTGATGTCGCAGCCGACCCCGCGCGAAATGGTGGGTCCGCAGGCGGACGGCAGTTTCCTTCTCAGCAGCGGATGGCGCATCAAAGCGGCCGGCACGCAGATTCCGCTGGATACGCTTCCAATGGCCGCGGCAATTACGCCGGACAAGAAATTCCTGCTGGTCCTGAACGGCGGCTACAATCCGCCGAGCATCAGCGTGATCGATATCGCGAGCGGCAAGGTGGTGGGACGCGCGGGCGTGCCTGACGGCTGGCTCGGCCTGACAATCGCGAAAGCCGGCGACCGGGTCTACGTGGGCGGCGGATCTCAGGCGGCGATCTACGAATTCAAGCTGGCGAACGGAGTCCTCACGCCGTCGCGCATGTTCCCTATCGTGGATCAAAAGAACCGCACGCCCGAAGATTTCGTGGGCGACGTGCAGTTCGCGCCCGACGGCCATCTGCTGTACGCGACCGATCTGTACCGCGATTCCGTTGTCGTGGTGAATCCGCAATCGGGCTTCGTGGTGTCGCGTTTCCAGATGCGCAAAGGTAAGCGGCCCTACCGAATCCTGTTCCACCC
>JASHSD010001040.1 GCA_030036985.1 Bryobacteraceae bacterium | reverse complement strand
TCAGGAAATAACCGGGCGGTTCTATGTGTTTCGGACACGCGACTTCAGTCGCGTCTTTAAATTCGCACCCAAAACGCGACTGAAGTCGCGTGTCCAGTTAGGTTCGACCGGATCTTAGTGCGCGGGCGAAGTCGGAGCCTTTCGCGAACTCCGCCTCGTAATCCGATTTGAGCGTCCGCAGCTTTTCGATATAAGCGTCGAGGGCGGCCGCGACCTCAATTTTATTGGTTTCGAGGATGTCCTGCCAGAGGTCGAAAGAACTCAGGGCAAGACGCGTGGTGTCGATAAGGCCGGGTCCCGCGACCTCCGCGGCGTCGGGCGCGAGATCGTGCAGAACCGCGGCCAGCGCGGTCAAAGCGAGCTGGGGCAGGTGCGAACTCCACGCGACGAGGCGATCGTGCCGCGCGGGATCGAGAACGATCTCACGCGCGCCGAAGGCCGCGATCCAGGTTTGCAACGGGTGGTCGATATTGGAGGTCAGCGGCGATGTCAGTATCCAGGGCCGTCCGCGAAACAGATCGGCGTCCGCGGCGCCCACGCCGCGCAGTTCCCTGCCCGCCATCGGATGCCCGCCGACGAAAGCGCAGCGATGCAGGCTGCGCTTCGCTTCTTCGACGATGATCTGCTTCGTGCTGCCGGCATCGGTGACCAAGGCGTCGGGGCGGACCAGCGGGTCCAGTTTTCGCAGCGTCTCGAGAATGCCCGAAATCGGCTGCGAGAGGAACAGCAGGTCGCATTCGGCAGCGGCTTCTTCGAGCGTCGCGCCACGGTCGATGGCGCCTCGGCTGATTGCTTCATCGATGCTGCGCTGCGAGCTGACGCCCACGATTTGGCCTGCAAATCCCGCCTTGCGTAATGCCAGACCGAACGAACCCCCGATCAGGCCGACGCCGACGATGGCTGTGTTGTTCATGCCGCGTGGAACCGCTCCCTCACGGTCGCGGCTCGGAATGAGGTGTTGGCAAGGAACGCGGACGCTTTCCGAGCCGCGCGCGTGAGCAAGCGGTTTCGGTCGTGGAACATCCTGCTACAGACTCCGGCCCGTGGCCTGGGCAATCAGTTTGATCTGTTTCATCAACTCCGCGTACTGATGCGGATAGAGCGATTGCGCCCCATCGCTCAAGGCGTGATCGGGATCGTGATGCACCTCCATCAGCAGCCCGTCCGCGCCAGCGGCGACGGCGGAGCGCGCCATCGGCGGCACCAGATCCCGTCGGCCGGTTCCGTGCGACGGATCCCCTACGATCGGCAGATGCGAAAGCTTATGCACAACCGGAATGGCCGAAATATCCATCGTATTCCGCGTATACGTTTCGAAGGTACGGATGCCGCGCTCGCAGAGAATCACTTCATAGTTCCCGCCGGAGAGAATGTATTCGGCCGAGAGCAGAAGCTCCTCGATGGTCGCGGCAATCCCGCGCTTCAGCAGCACGGGTTTGCGGATTTTGCCGATTTCCCGCAGCAGATTGAAATTCTGCATGTTGCGCGCGCCGATCTGCAGGATGTCCGAATAAGTCGAAAGCACCGGGATCTGCGTGGCGTCCATCACTTCGCTGATGACGAGAAGCCGGCGCCGGTCCGCCGCCCTGCGCAGCATTTCCAGGCCCTCCTCGCCTATGCCCTGAAAACTGTAAGGCGAGGAGCGCGGCTTGAATGCGCCGCCGCGAATCACGCTTGCGCCGGCATCGGCCACGATATCGGCGCTGCGCTCGATCTGGTCCCGGCTTTCAACGCTACAGGGGCCGGCCATCACGACAACCTTGCCGCCACCGATCTCGACATCGCGAATCTTCACCACCGTGCCCGCCGGACGAAAGCCCCGGCTCGCCAGTTTGTAGGGCGAGATGATGCGATGGACTTCCTTGACCCCCTCCATCAGCTCGACCACCGCGGTGTCGAAGTTTTCGTTGCCGCCGACGCCGCCGAGCACGGTGTGGATCACGCCGGTCGAGCGATGCACGTCGAACCCGTCCTCAACCAAGCGGGCGATGATTTTTTCGATTTGCGCCTCGGTGGCGCCTTGCTGCATTACGACTAACATGTTCTGGTTCGTTGTCCGGGTGGAGGGCAGGTTGTTAACCTGCGGCGGATTGGCAATCCGCTTGGCCTCGTGAGCGCGATCAGCACTAGCCTTGCGTCTCCTGCGCCATCCGGTCCTTCTGCACTTTGCGCATTTCGTCGATGATGCGCTCAAAGATTCGCTGCAGTCCTTCGTGTGTCAGCGGACCGCGGTTGTGCGAGGTAATGTTCGCGAACACCTGCATCTCGCGCTTCGGCTCATAGATCGGCAGCGCCGCTTCCCGCTTGGTGCGGCCGATCTCTTCCACGATCGCGGTGCGTTCGTTAAGGAGTTCGACGAGCTTGCGGTCGAGCTGGTCGATGCGATCGCGGTAGCGGGCGAGCGCCTGCATGGGATCAGGAGACATCGGATTTAAGATATCGCGTCATGTCGCGCATGAAGGATTCGAGGTTCGACGGATCGCGCTCGATCTGTCGCACCACGGCGCTGCCGACTACCACGGCTTCGACATGCGGCGCGAGCGCGGCCACCTGCTCGGGCGTCGAAATGCCGAAGCCCATCGCCAGAGGCAGTCCCGTATACGCGCGCATGCGTTCTATCAGCGGCAGCGCGGTGTCGGCGATGTTCTCGCGCACGCCCGTGATGCCGGTGCGGGAGACGAGATAGACGAAGCCGCTCGAATATTCGGCAACGAGTTTGAGCCTGCGCTCGGAGCTGGTGGGCGCGGCGAGGAAAACCGTGTCCAGGCCCGCGTTGCGCATCGTGTGCACGTATTCACCGGCTTCCTCGACGCTGGCATCGGTGAGCAGGCAGCCGTCGATGCCGGCGGCTTTGGCGTCGCGCGCCAGCTTTTCGAATCCGTAGCGCAGCACCGGGTTCAAATACGTGAAAAGCAGCAGCGGGATCTCCGAGCGCTTGCGCACCTTCGCCGCGATTTCCAGAACCTTCTCGACTGTGGTTCCCGCGGCCAGCGCGCGATCGCCCGCCTGTTGAATGACCGGGCCATCGGCGATGGGATCGGAAAAAGGCACGCCGAGCTCGATCAGATCGGCGCCGCCGCGCTCCAGCGCTTCGATGAAGTGCGGCGTGGCTTCCGGCGTGGGATCGCCCGCCGTCAGGTACGCGACCATGCCGCAGCGGTGTTGGCGCTTGAGTTCCTGGAAGAGCCGCGCGATCCGGGTCACGCGGGATCCAATTCCTTCAGATTTTCGCGATAGATATCGATGTCCTTGTCGCCGCGTCCGGAGAGATTCACGATGAACGTCTGGCCGGGGCTGACCGGCGCGCGGCGAATCGCTTCGGCGACCGCGTGGGCCGATTCAAGCGCCGGAATGATGCCTTCGTTGCGGCTGAGAGTCTTCGCGGCTTCGACCGCGTCCTTGTCGCAGCAGGCGCAGTACTCGGCGCGGCCGCGGTCGTGCAGCCAGGCGTGTTCTGGTCCGACGGAAGCGTAGTCGAGTCCTGCGGATACCGAGTGAGTCGACGCGATCTGGCCGTACTCGTCCTGCAAAACATAACTGCGGGAGCCGTGGAGGACGCCGGGAAATCCGCCCGCGAAACGCGCCGCATGCTGGCCGAGTCTCTCGTCGCGTCCGCCGGCTTCGACGCCGATCAGCTTCACGCTTTCGTCTTCGATGAAGGGATGGAAGATGCCGATCGCATTGCTTCCGCCGCCCACGCAGGCGATGACGGCGTCGGGCAGTCGACCTTCGGCTTCAAGAATCTGGCGGCGCGCTTCGATTCCTATGATGCGATGAAAATCGCGAACCATGGTGGGGTAAGGGTGCGGGCCGAGGGCCGAGCCGAGCAGATAATGCGTGGTGGCGACGTTGGTGACCCAGTCGCGCATGGCCTCGCTGATGGCGTCCTTTAGCGTGCGGCTGCCAGTGGTCACGCCGACCACATTCGCGCCCAGCAGGCGCATGCGGAAGACGTTGAGGCGCTGGCGGCGCATGTCTTCTTCGCCCATGTAAACGGTGCAGTCGAAGCCGAACAGCGCGCAGACCGTGGAGGTGGCCACGCCGTGCTGTCCCGCGCCGGTCTCCGCGATGATGCGCTGTTTGCCCATGCGTTTTGCCAGAAGCGCCTGGCCGAGGCAGTTGTTGATTTTGTGCGCGCCGGTGTGGAGCAGGTCTTCGCGCTTGATGTAGAGCCTCGTGGCGAGCTGTTCCGAAAGGCGGCGCGCGAAGTACAGCGGCGTAGGACGCCCCGCGTAGGTGGTCAGCAACTCATCGAGCTCTTTATGGAATGCCGGGTCTTTGCGCGCCGAGGCGTAGGTGAGTTCCAGTTCTTCCAGCGGCGACATCAGCACTTCGGGCGCGTAACGTCCGCCGTAAGCGCCGAAGTGTCCGCCCGCGTCGGGTTGCGATGTCATTGGAGGGCCGTCTCGATAAATTGTTTCATGCGCGCATGGTCCTTGCGGCCGGGGGACTTCTCGACGCCGGACGCCACATCGACCGCCCACGCCTTGCCGGCGGTGCGCGCGATGGCCTCGCGGATGTTTTCCGGATTCAGACCTCCCGCCAGAATCAGTGGTCTGGTGAAATGCCCCGTCTTTGTCCAATCATACGCGGCGCCATCAATCAGGATGGCTTCGGCGGGGTAGTCGGGCAGTTCTGTTTGGGCATTGTGGACGCGAAAGGCTTTCCAGATGCGGATGCCGCGGGGATGCCGGTCGGGCGTTTCGGCACCGTGGAGCTGCGCGATATCGAGCTGCAACTGCGCGCCGATTTTTTCGATGGATTCGGGCGGCTCGTCGACGAATACGCCGACTTTCATGGTTTTCGCGGGGATTTTGGCGATCCAGGGTTCGAGCTGCGCGCTTGTGACGTGGCGCGGGCTGAGCGGGTGGAAGATGAAGCCTAAGGCGCTCGCTCCGGCATCGATGGCCGCGAGGGCGTCCTCGCGATTGGTGATTCCGCAGATTTTTACGAACATCGGAAGAACCCGTAGTTTGCATGTGGGGTCAGGCTTTCAGCCTGCCGCCGGGCTTTTGCCCGGCGTCCGCGAAGAACGTTGATTGTTTGATCAGCCCGATGCAGCCGGTTTACCTGGACCAGGGCTGGCCGGAAGGCCAGCCGCAGCGCCGAAGCGCTGCCCAACAAGAACGGGCGCCACGTCATCGCGTGAGGTCCCGGATCGCGGCGGCGGGGTCTCCCGACTTCACCAGATGCTCCCCAACAAGAAACGCATCAAACCCGGCGTCGAGAAGCCGATGAACATCCGACGCCGTGAAGATGCCGCTTTCGGTTACTTTGATCACGCTCGCCGGAATCGAAGGCGCGAGGGCAATTGAAATATCGATCGAAACCTGAAACGTTCGCAGATCCCGATTGTTGACGCCAACGATCTCCGCGCCCGACCGAAGCGCCGCGTCCAGCTCTCGATCGTCGTGCACTTCCACCAGCGCGGCCATTCCGAATTCCCGCGCCAGTTCGCGAAATCCCCGCAGCTCCGCCTCATCCAGAATGGCCGCAATCAGCAGAATCGCGTCGGCGCCGATCGAAGCCGCCTCCAGCACGTGGTATTCGGAAATCACGAAATCCTTCCGGATCACCGGCAGACCGCATGCGGCGCGGGCCGCCCGCAGGTCCGCATCACAGCCCTGAAAGAAATCGCGATCCGTGAGAACGGAAAGCGCCGCGGCGCCGCCCGCCTGATACTGTTGCGCCAGTTTGACCGGGCGGAAATCCTGTATCAAAACACCCCGGCTAGGCGAGGCGCGTTTAATCTCTGAAATGATCGCCGGGCGTTTCGACCGCAATGCGGCGGCGAAGTCGCGTCGATCCGTCTGCACCGACTGCGCGATCAGGCGCAAATCGGCCTCCGAAAGGGTCCGCGCACGCAGTTCTTCCCGTTTGCGGGACACAATTCGGGTCAGGATATCCGGAGCTGCCGAGGTCAAATCTCATGGTAGTTCACTGTGCGCGGCCCCCCGCATCAGCCCATAAAATACTGAGCCGCTTCTTATGAACTTTTAACGACCTGGACGCTAATCTGCGAATCGGGTGCCAAGCTGTGAGACTACACACACACAAGCAATCGGCTTTCACGATCGTCGAACAGACGAAGCCGGCGGCCGAACTCGATTTGGTGGTTCCATTCACAACTCCCGAGCTCACGCGCGCCGCGCTGGATGTGGCCAACCGCATGGGAGCGGGTCTCGACGCCGCACTGCGGCTGGTGAAGGTTCAGGTGGTTCCGTTCCCGTTGGAGCTGAACCAATCGCCGGCCTGCATCGACTTTCTGAAGAAACAGCTGCAGCAGTTCGAATCGAAGCTTCCGGCGTCGGGCGAAATCCGCCTGGCGCGGGATTTCCTGGCGGGCCTCGAAGGCGCGCTGGACGCGGATTCCATCGTTATTCTCGCCACACGCCGCAGGCCCTGGCGAACATCCACCGAGCGCCTGGCCGCCTCCTTGCACCGCGTTGGCCATAAAGTTGTAATGGTATCCAGGGAAACAGGGACAACACATGCTTGATATCGTCTGGTGTCTTGCGATCGTGGCTTTTTTCGTGGTCGCCTGGATGATGGTCCGGGCCTGCGAGCGGCTTTGAAAGAGGTAGAGACCAATGGATTACCTGATTGCCGGATTGATTTCACTGGCCTTGGGCGTGTACCTCCTGTACGCTCTGCTCAAGCCCGAAAAGTTTTAGGTTTTCCCGGAGAATGTCATGACCGCCAATGGTTGGCTGCAGATCGCGATCTTCTTTCTGTTGATCCTCGTGTGCGCGAAGCCGCTCGGATCGTTTATCGCGACGTTTATCGAAGGCAAACGCAATTTCCTGACGCCGGTTCTCAGTCCCGTGGAGCGCGTGATCTATAAGATCTGCGGCGTAAAAATCGACGCGGAAGGACACGGTGAGGAGCAGCACTGGACGCGCTACGCGGGCGCGGTGCTGGCGTTCAGTCTGTTCAGCGCGCTGCTGCTGTATGCGATGCAGCGCCTGCAGAAGTGGCTGCCGTTCAATCCCCAGGGATTCAGCCAGAACAACGTAAGCCCCGATCTCGGTTTCAATACGGCTGTCAGCTTCGTCACAAACACCAACTGGCAGGCATATACGCCCGAGCAGACACTCAGCTACTTCATCCAGATGGCCGGCCTGACGATGCATAACTTCTCGTCCGCGGCGGCGGGACTCGCGATCGCCGTCGCGCTGGTGCGCGGGTTCGCCCGGCAATCGATCAAGACCATCGGCAACTTCTGGGTCGATATGACCCGCGCGATTTTGTATGTGCTGCTGCCGCTATCGATTGTCGGCGCGTTGATTATGATCTGGCAGGGCGTGCCTCAGAACCTGCATCCATACACGGCCGTTGCGACTCTGGAAGGCGCGAAGCAGACGATCGCGCAGGGCCCGGTGGCGTCGCAGGAAGTAATCAAGATGCTCGGGACCAACGGCGGCGGATTCTTCAACGCCAACTCGGCGCATCCTTTCGAGAATCCCACTCCCTTTTCGAACATGTTCCAGATGTTTCTGATTTTCCTGATTCCCGGAGCATTGACTTATACGTTCGGCAAGATGGTGCGCGACACCCGCCAGGGCTGGGCGATCTTCACCACGATGGCCATCTTGTGGCTTGCCGGCGTGGTTGTCTGCTACCACTACGAGCAAAGAGGCACGCCGTTCCTGGCCAAGGCGGGGATTGAGCAGACCGCTACGAATACGCAGCCCGGCGGCAATATGGAAGGCAAGGAGACGCGCTTCGGCATCGCCGATTCGGCACTCTTTGCAACCGTCACCACCGATGCCAGCTGCGGTGCGGTGAACTCGATGCATGACAGCTACACGCCGCTCGGAGGGCTCGTGCCGCTGTTCAATCTCGAACTGGGCGAGGTGGTGTTCGGCGGCGTGGGCGCGGGACTCTACGGTATGCTCATGTTCGCCATTCTGGCGGTCTTCATCGCCGGCCTGATGGTCGGACGCACGCCCGAGTATCTGGGCAAGAAGATCGAGCAGAAAGAGGTGAAGATGGCGATGATTGCCATGCTCGTGCTCGCGGCCAGCGTTCTGCTGTTCACGGGCGCAAGCTCGGTGGTTTCGTTCATGGCGAAAGGCTACTGGAACGCGCCGGGCGCCGCTTCGGCCAGCCTCGGCAATCCCGGCGCACACGGGTTTTCCGAGATCCTCTACGCATACAGCAGCGGCACGGGAAACAACGGCAGCGCGTTCGCCGGGCTCAGCGCGAACACGCCGTGGTGGAACCTCACCATCGGGTACGCCATGCTGATCGGTCGTTTCCTCATGCTGCTGCCGCTGCTGGCGATCGCCGGTTCGCTGGCGGAGAAGAAACAAGTGCCGGTGTCGGCGGGCACCTTCCCCACGCATGGTCCGCTGTTCGTCGGACTACTGATGGGAGTGGTGTTGATCGTCGGAGCGCTGACTTATTTCCCCGCTCTGTCGCTGGGGCCCGTCGTTGAACATTTAATGCTGAACACTTGATGCTTTAAGGAAGAAGCGATGCCAACCGAATTACAGGAACCAACCACTCATGCGCAGGTGTTGGAAGGGCCGACGGATTCGACTCGGATGGGGCTTTCGCGCGGCAAGCGGGCGCGTCCGTTGTTCGATCCGCCGATCGTCCGCCGCGCGATCATCGATTCGTTCTTCAAGCTGAATCCGCGGACCCTGATGAAGAATCCGGTGATGTTCGTGGTGGAAGTGGGCGCCGCGCTCACCACTATCCTGATGGTCCGCACGCTCATCCAGGGCGGAGCGGACTTCGTCTTCGAATTTCAGATCGCCGCCTGGCTGTGGTTCACGGTGCTGTTCGCTAATTTCGCGGAAGCGATGGCCGAAGGACGGGGCAAAGCTCAGGCCGACAGCCTGCGTAAAACCAAGACCGACGCGCACGCGAAGAAACTGGGCGGTAACGGCAAAGCCGAGATTGTTTCCGCCGCGTCGCTGCGCAAAGGCGACGTTTGCCTCTGCGAGCCGAACGACGTGATTCCTGGCGACGGCGACGTCGTTGAAGGCATCGCCAGCGTGGACGAATCGGTGATCACGGGCGAAAGCGCGCCGGTGATCCGCGAATCGGGCGGCGACCGCAGCGCCGTCACAGGCGGCACGAAAGTTCTGTCGGATTACATCAAGGTCCAGATCACTTCGAATCCGGGCGAGACGTTTCTCGACCGTATGATCGCGCTGGTTGAAGGCGCGCAGCGGCAGAAGACGCCGAATGAAATCGCGCTGAACATCATGATCGCGGGCTTGACCCTGATCTTCCTGCTGGCCGTGGTCACGCTGGCGCCGTTCGCGCGATACAGCGTAGGTTCGGCCAGGGCGGGCATGGTTCCCTCGGTGATCGTGCTCGTTCCGCTGCTGGTCTGCCTCATCCCGACGACGATCGGCGGATTGCTCTCGGCCATCGGCATCGCAGGCATGGACCGCGTGATGCAGCACAACGCGCTCGCCATGAGCGGTAAAGCCGTGGA
>JASHSD010001039.1 GCA_030036985.1 Bryobacteraceae bacterium | reverse complement strand
GCTTACGTGCTCGTCGCCATTGTCCGCAAGCGCCTTGGGCTGGAGGCGAGCCTCTACCAGATTCTACAGATTCTCAGCCTCTCGCTTTTCGAAAAAATGCCCATTTTGCAGGCCCTTCAGCCTTCGGATTTGCAATCCGATCTGCCCGATTACAGCAACCAGCTGATTCTATTCGACTTATAGCCGGACAGCAGTGATTTCCGGCGCGTCAGGGCCGATTCTACGACTACGAAAACTGGGGCATGGTCGATGCGCTCCGCAGGCCTCTTGACGCCGGCGACATTCGCCTCTTCTGCGTGGATAGCGTGGACTCGGAAAGTCTCTACTGCCGGTCGTCTCACCCACGCGCTCGCGTCGAGCGCCACCGCGTGTACGAGCGATACATTCTGGAAGAAGTGATTCCGCTGATGCGGGCGGAAAACGGCTCGCCATCCTTTGTAGCGCACGGCTGCAGCATCGGCGCCTACCACGCGGCAACGATCGCTCTCCGGCATCCATCGCTGTTCGACAGGCTCGTCGCTCTCAGCGGCCGCTATGATCTGACTCGGCGTGTGGGCCATTTCGAAGACTTATTCGAGAGTCACTATGATGAGGACATCTACTTCATGACGCCGACTCATTTCCTGCCCAACCTTAACGATCCTTTCTTTCTCGAACCCTTGCGCCAGATGAATATTACGTTGGCGGTCGGCGAGCAGGATCCCTTCCACGAAAGTAACCGCATTCTAAGTCAGGCGCTCCTCGATAAAGGCGTTCACCATCAGCTCGCCGTCTGGCCCGGAGAAGCTCATCGGGCACGGTATTGGCGCGAGATGGTTCAACGCTACTTTTAGTTTCGTGCCCTCGTGGCGCAGACTTTCAGTCTGCCGTGCCCGGACTCGTTCGGGCACTTGTGCTGGGGCGAAGCAGGCGGTTCAGCTATCCGGCTCCGTGATTAGTCGGCCGACCTACGGATTACACGACGATGCGTCAAAGTTGTCCGTGACGCCTGAGGTAATCGCGGTGCTCTTTCCGGTTGCCGGATTGAACCGGACGAGCTGCTGCACCCAGACCTGGCGATTACGGCGCGCACCAGGCAATGGCGCGACATCTTCCGGCGTCGTGTAGAGAAGCTCATCGCGTCGCGGCAGCCAGAGAGCGCTGAAGGCAGTGGCAACCCTGCTGAGCTTCATCCTGGCGGGATCAACGATATAGTAATCTCCCTCGTGAGCATCCTCCACCGTATCCACCAACAGCCACTTCGCATCCGGAGACCACTCCAGAGACTGGATCGGCGACTCGCACTTACCAAGCGTCCCGTGATCGTCGATGGGGCACTCGTCGGTCTTGAAACGACCGATCACTTTCTTGTTCCGCGACACAGACAAGTCTTCGCCTTTACCGCAGGCTTCAACGTTTCCGGATTTTGCAAACACGTCGCACCCGTTCCGCGACTTTGGTTCGTTGTTGGGCGACGGGGGCGGCGGGCCGATTACGCGTTCCCGGCCGCTCGCGGGGTTTAAGCTCCAAAGCCTCGCATTATCCGAAACGAAGGTAATGCCGCCGGCCTTGCAGACAGGATGATAATGCTCGCGAGCGGAGTGAGTTAACTGCTTGAGAACGCCGTTCGCCGGATTCCAGCTCCAGAGCTGTTGGTAGCTTCGCCCCTGTTCTTTGTATACCCGGCGGCTGAAAACAACCTCCTGACCGAAAAGAGAGAGGGTAAGACCGAGCGACAGTATTCCGATCACAAAACGAAATCTCACCGCCATCATTCTAATCTAAAATCCGGGCCAGTCCACCCACATCCCGCGTTTCGTGTTACCCTCCGAATCGATGATCCGGCCGCTCTACGGTCTCGCTCTCGCGATCGCCTTCCTCACGCCGACGATCTTGCGATCGCAATCCACCGATAACGCGAGCAAATTCGCGGTCACCACCATCCACCCCAGCCCTCCCGGCGAAATGTTCGCAGTCGTCGTCAACGGCCGCAGGTTCTTCACAAAGGAGACATCCGTGAAAGACCTGATCTCCTACGCCTGGATGGTCCACCCCAACCAGATCGTCGGCGGACCCGAATGGCTCGAATCGGACAAGTTTGACGTCATGGCGGAGACCGATCACACTGGCCGCCTGGCTCAGCCCGAGGCCAGGAAAATGGTCCAGCAGCTTCTCGCCGACCGCTTTCATCTCGCGTTCCATCCCGGCCGCAAGGAACTCTCCATCTACGCGCTCGTCGCCGCAAATGAAATGCCGAAGAAGCTCACTGCAAGCCCCGGCGACGCAAACGGCTTCGGAACCGTCGGCTTCACCATGCTCGGCGAGATGGCGGTGAAGAACGCGACCATGGCTGAATTCGCGAACTTCCTGCAGCGCTACGTTCTGGATCGGCCGGTTCTCGACCAGAGCGCAATCGAAGGCCGATACGATCTCAAGCTGGACTGGACCGCCGACGAATCCCAATTCCACGGCCGCGGCGCCCAACTGCCCGCGCCCGATCGCGCCGTCGAACCGCCGGATCTCTTCACCGCGATCCACGCACAGCTCGGCTTGCGTCTCGTACCGAAGAAGGACCTCGCGCCCGTCCTCGTAATCGATCGGGCGGAGAAGCCCGGCGAAAACTGAGCCTCGCGCTCAACGCCGAGAGCGCCACGGCGGTGAGCAGCATCAGCGTCGGGTCGATAGGAAGCTTATACCGCGGAAACGCCAGCGTCAGGTAATACGCGAACGGAAACACCACCGGACCCGCGGCGAGCGGCCACGCATAAACGCTGCCCGTGCGAAACAGCATCGCAATTCCGGCCAGCGCGCCCAACCCCGCGCATAAATTGAACAGCAGCACATAACGAAACCACGCCGAATGGTTCGCAATGAAATCGTCGATCGGATGCGGCGAACCGCCCGTCCAGAACATGACGAATCGCCCGGCCATCAGCCCGGCCTCGCGGCCCGGGTGACTCACCATATAGCGAACAGCTTTGTGCTCTTTCTCCGACATGTAGGCGATCTCACCCATCTCCACATAGCGCCGGCGCTCGGCGGAATCGTGGATCGGATGCTGTTCGCCCAGCCACACCACCTTCGCGTCGGGATTATTCCCGACCCACAACTGCAGCCCCAGAATCGACCGCAGCGGAATAAACGCGTGCATCACGCGGTAATTCCGCACCGTCCAAGGCACGCAGCAAAGCGCGATCATCCCGCACGCCAACGCCGCATTGCGCAGCCATGGCCAACCGTGCCTGTGGTTGCGATACGCCGCCCAGCCCAGCAGAAACGGCAGCAGCGATAGCACCGCCGCGTTCACCATCAGTACGACGCCCCAGAGCAGGCCGTAGAGACTCCAGTCGCGCTCGTCGGATCGGTCAGCCAGCCGCAGCGTCGCCCACAGAACGGTCGCGCCGAGCAGCGCCGAGAGCGACGCATCCCAGAGGCTTTCATA
>JASHSD010001038.1 GCA_030036985.1 Bryobacteraceae bacterium | reverse complement strand
CGGCCGAGGCGCGGTCGATTGTCCGCTATCTCAGCGCGAGCCACGGCCTTGCTCCCGAAGAAGCAAAACCGGTGATGTATTATCCCGAGCGCCGGATACACGATGAAATCAGCGTGAAGGGCGATTATCCGCTGGCCGCCTGCGCGAAGTGCCATGCCGGCGCGCGTCCGCTCTCGTGGCGGCGTTCCGCCGACGATTGGAGGCGGCTCGCCGATAGCCATGCCATGCAATACAAGGTGGCGAAGGACGACGCGGCTTTTGGTTTTCTTATTAAAACCGCTCCGCTGCATAGCGCCGAGTGGGACGCCTGGAGCGCCCGCCCGCATGAGCTGAAGCTGACGGGCCGATGGCTGGTGAGGGCTCACATACAGGGTCACGGCAACTATGTCGGCGAGATGCGTGTGGACGCCGGAACCGCTCCCGACGAGTTCATCACTCTCGCGACGCTCCACTCGATTCGGGATGGTTCGACCCTGGTTCGCGCCGGTCAGGCTCTCGTCTTCGGCGGCTATGCCTGGCGCGGACGTTCGCACG
Source organism: Bryobacteraceae bacterium (assembly GCA_030036985.1). Taxonomy (GTDB): domain Bacteria; phylum Acidobacteriota; class Terriglobia; order Bryobacterales; family Bryobacteraceae; genus BOG-234. The sequence goes on along the minus strand of JASHSD010001038.1, from coordinate 4,986 downwards.
GCGTCAATTCGGCCAATGCCGCGCCCGACGATCCTGCGAATGAAGCGCGCGAAGTTCTCTGGCTGTCTCCGGATCAGAGCAGCGCCGAAGGCCGGTGGTTCTGGGGTCAATACCAGGAATTCGGCGTGGATGTAGAGATGAGAAGGCCTTCGTCCGGCGCGACCTTGCTCGCGCTCGATCGCCAATCGCTGAAGGAGGGTTCCAAAGCCGCATCCGTTCGGCTCCTCGGCGACAATCTCCCCGCCGACGTGACGCCGGCGGACCTTGATGTCGGACCGGGACTGAACGTGCGCCGCATCGACTCCCATAGTTCGGGTGAGATCGTGACCGAAGTGGACGTTGCCGCAGATGCGCCTCCTGGCAAGCGCGATGTCGTCCTCCGCGGTTCGGTATTAAAGGGCGCACTCGCGATTTACGATCGCGTCGACTATGTGAAAGTGACGCCCGAATCCTCCATGGCCGCGTTCGGTGACGAAAAGTATCCAAGAGGTTTCGAACAGTTCGAAGCCATCGGATATCAGCGGGGGCCGGATGGCAAGCCACACACAGCCGACGATCTGGAACTGAGCCCCGTGGATGCCTCATGGTCGATGGAAGTTTTTTACGCCGTGGATGCGGGCGGCAATGACAAGGTCGGCAAGGTCAGCGCCAACGGTCTGTTTACGCCCGCCGCGCAAAACCCGGGTATCGATTTCGACATATGGGTCATCGCGACGGCCACAAGCGAAAAGAACAAAGACGGCGCTTCGCTTACGGGTAAGGGTTATGTGGTGGTTACGATTCCCGAATATACATTCAACGGACGCCACTATGTTCGGGATCTGGACCGCTGGATCGAGGAGGGGGTCTGGTAGGAGGAGTTATGAAAATGCGAACTGGAGCGTCCTTAGTCGCGACGGCCTTCCTGTTGATTCCGGCTCTGGCCATCGCACATCATGGCTACGCGGAGTTCGACCGGACAACGAAGGTAGTGGTTACGGGCATCGTCACAGACTTCCACTACACCAGCCCGCACTGCATCGTTGAGTTCGATGTAAAGGGCGATAAGGGCCGGGTTCAGAAATGGCAGGGCGAGTTAGGCAATCCGCTCCACCTGAAAGGATGGACCGCGACCTCGCTCGAGCCGGGCGACGAGATTTCAGTCAGCGGGTATAGGGCTAAGAGCCGCGCGCTTTACTTATGGGTCACCGGATTGAAATCTTCAAGCGGCGTGGAATTGAAGACCAACGGCAGGAATGAGATCTCTGAAGGACGCTGAAAGGGTCACGGACAGCTCGCCGGCCCGGCGACTGGAATCGGCATAACTTATGACTTACAAACTGCGAAAAAATGCCGCACAAAACCCGTAACCAGGTATCGTAAAGGTATCGTCAACACATAAGCGCCGCGTGTGCGTCCTGTGTTGCCTCTATTAAGCGGAACGTCCGCCCTGCCCCGTAGCACAATGATCTGAAACTAACCGTTGCCTGTTACTCGCCACGTCATGCGTGGCCTGTTTCTTTCGGCGCCGATCTGCGGAACATTGCCGCGGCCGTGGAGATGTGTGCAATGCGGGAAATCCTTTGCGGCATTAAGAATTTGTCTCTGGAAGCAGCAGAAAGCAGTTTACTTTCGATGTACGGGAACACTTTCATCCGGGCTGCCGTCCGACGGAACGTCGTGAGCTTCCCGGCGCAGATCCCTGCTTTTCTGAAGCTGCCGACAGGAAGTCTTCAGCAAAGCGTTGCTCAAGTGTACTTTGTGCACGGCTGGTCCATGGGAAGTATCTGCGGACGTTACGGCTTGGGCAAACAAAGGGTACTGGACTTGCTCTCCAATTGGCACGTCAAGGCGACCTCGGCGGGGTTGATCAAGGAAATTCAGGCTCTCGACCTGAACCACAATCAAACCGGTGAGCATCTATCAGGTGCGGGGCGGACGCATGATTTTTATCCCGCGGTTCACGCGACACAAGACAATGTCCCACGTGGGGACGGCGCATTAATGATGGTGCTCATGGAAGACTGTGCCGAGTTCGGCATCAGTCTTTCAACGGATCAGCTGCGCAGGATTGAGCGGATCGTGCGCAATGTCAGCCCGCCGGGCAGGCTCGCTGAGACAACCGGAGTGAGCCGTCCCATGGAAGGAGCTGGTGTGACTTTTACATCATATAGACATCGATCACGGAAGGGAGTGCGCAGCTGATGCCCGAATGGGAAGCGCTGAACGGGGGCGATCGGATCTCATTCGGACCGCATGATTTGAGCGGAAACGGTCTGAACAGAGCCGCGCAGGAGCCGACAGGTCGCGAAAGCAAGCCAGGAGGAAACCTTCTGGTCGTGGACGACGAACCCGCGCGCAAGCGGTCGCTGCACGCGACATTGTTCGGCATGGGTTTCGATGTTGGTGAGGCATCCAGCGGCGATCAGGCCGTCGCTCTTTGCCGTATCATTCGCTATGACGTCGTTCTGCTGTCCGTCAGCTTGCGCGGGAAAGTTGAACTCGGCACTTGCACGGAACTGCGCCGGCTGCTGCCAGGAACCGCCATTCTGGCTATGAGCCCGAGCGATGATGAGCAAAGCAGGGTCGAAGCGCTGGACGCGGGCGCCGACGACTTTGTAACTCCGTCGCGCATGCGTGAACTGACCGCGCGCGTCAGAGCGGCTCTACGTACATTGAGAACGTATGAACGGGACGACACGCGTATCGTGATCGGCGAGATCGATATCTTTCCGGCCCGGCGCATTGTGCGGAAGGCGAACCATCCCGTTCACCTGACTCCTAAGGAGTTTGCCCTGCTTCATTTCCTCATGGCTCACGCCGGATTTCCTCTGACGCACGCGCAGTTGCTCAGCGCCGCCTGGGGAAGGCAATTCTCCACCCAGGTAGAGTATCTCCGCACTTTTGTGCGTCAGCTGCGCAAAAAGCTGGAAGATGACCCGGGGATTCCCCGTTATCTGTTGACCGAGAGCCACGTCGGATACAGATTCGTGGCGCCGGCCGGCGCGCCGCCCTATAAGACTGCCGGCGCGTCTCGCCAATGAGCTTGTAGCATTTGCCACGCTATGCCACGTTGGGATCGAAAGGGGGTCGGCGCCGGATGGACGGTGTACGAGAGCGCCATTCGTGAGGGCGGACTCGATTTTTGTGGGAGTGTTTGCGACTTTGAGTTCCGGTTCCACCACGGCGATTCGGCCCCAGGCTGAATAAATAGGGCGAGCGACCCTGCGTGTTGGTACCGGGACCCGACGCCGCAGCGTTCGTCAACGGCGTTGCGAAACCATCCGGAACCGCGGACGGCGTTCTTTGCCATCCTGAGCACCCTGCCGGACATGGACGGTCCCCGCTCTTTGCCGAAATAGGCGGTGAGCTTTGGGTCTGTGAATGTTCAGGTTGTCAATAATCAGGTGGATTATATCGGAGCCGGGATAGCCGCTGATGATGGCCTCCGGCACGGGGGCCAACTGCCCTGCGGATGGTTGGGGGTTGGGAGAGTGAAGCGCTTCCCCGCCTGCGGCTCGACGGCGCAGAATACATTCGCGGTCCCGCACCTCTTGTATTCATTGTCCGGACGCCTGGGTTTGCCCGGAGCGATGGGTCTGGGCGGTCTCACATCGGCATGCAGGGAAACGGGTTTCTCGTAGAGACAGACCAACGGTTCGGTCGGATTTATAGGGTCTTTTCACGATTACCGCGAGTCGACTGAAGCGCTCGTCCATAAGGACCTGCGTCTGGCCTTCGACGGCAATTGCTACTGTGTCCACCAGCGTTATGTCGGCCGCCGCCTCATCGTCAAAGCCGACTCCGGCTCCGTCACCATCTACGACCGCGTGGAAGAAGTCGTCAGTTATCCGCGCTCGAGGCGGCGCGGTCAGACCTTCGGCGCGGACCGCTTCGAGCCGATCCTGGCACCAAGACCGGCCCGCGGCAAGACGCTCGCAGGCACAGCGGCGACTGCTCAATTCGCTCGACGGAGTATGCTCACTATCGCTCGTTGAAGCGTTGATCTCCCAGCCGTCGCCGGCGATCGCGGCTTCCACCCGACGCCGGAAGGGCCCCTCAGGCAACTGAGCGGCCAGTTCGCGCGACTCGCTCATGCTGAGTGGGAAGGTGTATTCGAAGAACTCGCCCGCGATCTGCGCGGGGTCATCGATGACCAACGATGCAGTCCCGTTGGCCCGCATACCAATCGCCGCCTTCTGGCCTTCGACCTTCTTCAGATCCCGCGGAAGTATGAACGCGAGCAGCATGCTCTTGAGCCTTTCGACGCGGCCGTTTGCTGCTCTCTTTCGTGCGTCGAACCGCTCGGCCTCGCTGGCGCAGACGGCGGCAATCGATTCCTGCCATCGCCAGTAACCGGCAATCCGGTCGACCTTCGTTCGGATCGCTTCCAGATAATCGCCGATCTCCTGCTGCAGCTCTGGCGGCGCTTCGCCCGCTTCAGCTATGGAATCCTCCAGCCGGTCCATCAGTTCAATCAGACGTTCATCCAGATCGAAGAGCGATCGATGCTCTCGCTCAGCGCCTGAGGTCAGCCGTGATCGAAGAGCTTCCGGAACATCTGCGATTCGACACCGGAGATTCTGCGGCATCTGATCGGCTGCCTAGGATCCCAAACCCGTAACGCTTTCCACCAGGCAACGCTTGGTTCGGTTCCTTCCGGTTACGGTGCCCTTCAGCGGTTGAAATCCGAGTCCCATCGCTACGGCATCGATCGGCTGCTCCGTCTCGTCCGGGAACTGGATAGTGTGGAAGCGGATGCCGACGTAGCCCTGCTCATTTGCCTGGTGCGGTTCTCCGAAGGCCTTCGCTTCAGCGGGATGACAATCTCGCCGTCGCGCTCGTAGTTGTACTCGATCGCCGCACCGCCGGCGCTTTGATCGCGCTGCTGACCGGAGTTTCGAGGCGCGCGATGAGGCGTGTGCCGGGCAGGAGGGTTCGGGCAGGCGCCATCAGCGCCTGCTGCTCGACGTAACGCCGCTCTCATTGGGAATACGGCCAGACCAA
>JASHSD010001037.1 GCA_030036985.1 Bryobacteraceae bacterium | reverse complement strand
AAGCGCATCGCGGAACTGATGGCGGTCTCACTGAGCGGCCGGTCGTGCATAGCCAACGCTGTCCGGTTGGGCAACGTAATCGGCTCAACCGGCAGCGCGGTCCCGCTTTTCCTGGAGCAGATCGGGAGGGGAGAGCCGCTTTCGGTTACCCATGCCGACGCGTCCCGCTATTTCCTTACCATCGATGAAACCGTGACGGCAATCCTGGCCGCGGGCGCGGCTCCCTGCGAGGGAAAACTCCTGATGCCCGAACTCGGGGAACCCGTGCGCATCGTGGAGTTGGCGCGATTTCTCGCGTTGGCACACAGCCATTCCGTTGCACGATCCGCCGAAATCCCAATAAGCTTCACGGGCCTTCGCCCGGGGGAGAAGGTCACCGAAGATCTGATCGGGCCCGGCGAGGCGGTGGTCGGAACGGTTGATGGTCCGCTTACCATTCTGGAAACGCGACGACTCTCGCCGGCCGATTGTTCCCGTGCGGCCGAGCAACTCTGCGCGTGTGTCGCGACCCGCCGAACGGAAAGCTTGCTCGAAACGATTCTCCGTCTGGTTCCGGAATATGTGCCTGGCGCATGCCTGGAGGCTGCGATCCCGGCCCGCATCCGAATTGAATAATCGATATGCATGCAATGTTGCGGCAGACCGTCGCCGCCATCAATTCGGATGAAGCCTTGGCCGCGCCACGGCCAAGCCGTATCCCGCCCCGCGACACTCCGCGACAAATTATTGACACGGAATCGGCGCGAGGTATAGACTGTAGCACGATACCAAATTGCATGCATTTTCAGAAGCATTCACGCTGAATGCGACCTTGAGTCGTGAACCACCGTCCGGCCTGACGCAGAGGCCAGAAAGGTATTTCTCTTTATGGGCAAGAAGCTTTTCGTGGCTGTGACGATGTCCTGCATGGCCTTGACCCTCCTTCCAGGATTAATCGACGGCCAGGCGCCGCCTCCCGGCACCGGGCGCGGCGCGGGGCGAGGTCCCGGCCGCGGCGACGGAGCGCCGACCGGACCGGCTCCCACGAACGCCGAGGGCAAGCCGGACATTTCCGGCGCGTGGGCGCCCAATGCCATCCGGCAGAACGTCGACCTGGTCGCGACCGGCGTTCACCCTCCCTTTCAGCCTTGGGCGGAAAAGCTTTACAACGAACGGAAGGCCAACATCTCCAAGGACGATCCGGAAGCGCGCTGTCTGCCTCCAGGCGTCCCGCGCATGAGCACCACGCCTTATCCTTTCCGCATCGTGCAGACGCCGGGACTGACGTTGATCGTCTACGAAGGCGGAGCACACATCTGGCGCCAGATCTTCACCGACGGACGGCCGCATGAGAAGGACCCCAACCCCTCATGGCTGGGCGATTCGATCGGCCGTTGGGACGGCGATACCTTCGTTATCGATACGATCGGGCTCAACGGCAAGAGCTGGATCGATGAGTCGGGGCTGCCCACCACCGATAAGCTCCACGTGATCGAGCGTATCCGCCGGGTGGATGCCGGCCATCTGGAAATCGAGCATACGGTCGACGACCCCGGGGCTTATACAGCTTCCTGGAAATTCACCACGCATCCCACATTGTTGAAAGGCGAATTGATGGAGTACATTTGCCAGGAAAACAATCGCGATGTCGAACATCTGGTAGGGTCGGGCAAATAGTGAGGCCCGTGTCTTACCCCGGCGCCGCGTCGGACCTTTGAACGGGGATGGCGATGCGCAAGGAATCGCTGAAAAATCTCGATCTCAAGGTGGTCGCGATAATCGGCGATCTTTATGCGAGCCGAAGCGTATCGGCCACGGCCGCGAATCTCTCCATTCGCCAGTCCACCGTCAGCATGGCTCTGGCGAAACTCCGCAGGCATTTCGACGATCCGTTGTTCGTGCGCACTTCCGCCGGCATGGAGCCGACGCCGCGCGGCGCGGAGCTGATCGAAGTACTGAAGAGCGCGGAGTTTTATCTCCGCAAAGCGCTCGAACAAAGAGTGGCCTTCGATCCCGCGAGCTCCGATCGCGTCTTCCGGCTTTGCTCCACCGACATCGCCCAGCTGACTCTGCTGCCGACGCTTCTGAAGCGGCTCAAGCGGATCAGCCCTTCGGTTTCGGTCACTCTGTGCAATATCTCGGATCAGACACCCGCGCTGCTGGAATCGGGGGATGTGGATCTGGCGGTAGGTTTCATCCATCCCAAAGGTACTGGTTTCTATGGACAGCGGTTGTTTCAGGATCGCTTTGTGTGCGCCTTGCGAAACGACCATCCCCGGATCGGCAAGAGCCTGACCACCAGTCAGTTTGAGATGGAATTCCACGTAGGCGTATCGACGAGCGGCACGGGTCACTCCGTCGTTGAGGAAACCCTGGCCGTCAACAGGATTCGCCGCCAGATCGGATTACGGGTGCCCAGTTTCCTGGGTCTCGGACCTATACTCGCCACTACCGATCTCATCGCCATTCTTCCGGAACAGCTTGGCGCATATCTTGCCCAGACGGGGAAGGTAAGGCTGGTGGAACTACCCGTCACTATTCCGCCGTACTTCATATATCAGATGTGGCATGAGCGCCTGATGCACGATCCCGCCAGCCAGTGGTTCCGAAAGGTTGTAGCCGGCCTGTTTCTGCGCACTCCCGCGGCTGTGAAAACCGAATCCGGCGCGCCCGCGTCGATGATCCGGAAAACCCTGGCCTCGTAGCCCGGTCGAGACCCGGGCGAATATCAAAGAGGTTGATGACTAGTATTCAGCTTCGTCTATCGACTCCCGGCGGCATCCCGATTATGCTGGGGTTTTCTGGCTCGCGCAGTGCATGCGTGGCACACGTAAGTTTCGGAGAGAATCGTGACCCCACTCACATTGTCACTCGAAACGGAGTTGTTTCGCTTTCCCGAAAATGACCGGGACTGCAGGATTGTCGCAAGACACTATGGATTGGATGGCGAGGGCGGCGCCAACTTTCAAAGAATCGGCGATGAGTTCGGTCTTACTCGCGAGAGAGTCCGTCAGATTGTGTCGGAATCGGATCCTCGATCCTGCCTGAGGCCGGCTGGTCTCCCTGCCCTGGATCGGGTGATCGCGGCCATTGTCGCCGGCCTGCCCGCGCCTGCCGCTGTCATTGAAGCCGAGTTACAGAAGCGGGGACTGACGAGCAGAGCTTTCCGCATCGAGGGAATTGTCGGGATCGCGGCGCTGCTGCGGCGTCCCGCGCCATTTCGCGTGACCGATCTGGAAGGCGAGAGGATGGTGATCGCGAGCGACTATCCGCGATTCCCCGAGGTCATCAGCGCCGCGCGGCAACGAGTTCGCCGCTATGGGATGGCCTCTCTCCGCGACTGTCTGCCGCAGGGACGTAACCGGGGAAACGAGCGCCGGGAGTTGAATCTGCTGGAGACTGTCCTTTCGGGACAGGCCGATTTCCGATGGCTGCAACGGGGGGCGGGATGGTTCTGGTTTTCCGACGCCGCCAACAATCGGATTGCGAGCCGCATCCGAAAGATGCTGGCTGTGGCCAATCCGGTCGGCATCGCGGAAGCGCGTCTGGGCCTTCAGAGAATGGGAGATCCTCTGCCGCCCAACGAAATTCTGCTCGAATTCTGCCGGCAGCTGCCGGAGCTTTCAGTCGACGGCGATACGATCAGGGCCGATGCGGAAATCGGGATCGGTGAAGTATTGAACCACACCGAAAGGGATATTTTTCAATTGCTGGCCGGGAACGACGGCTGCATGTCCAACTCGGAACTGATCTGCCGTTCACGCGTGCTTGGAATCAAGCGCCCGACGTTCTATCAGTGCGTGACCTCGTCTCCGATTGTCCTGAGGTACAAACGGAGTCATTACCGGCTCATAGGATCGCGACAGGCAATCGCCGGTTCCTGACAGCCGCTTGGAACGTGTTACCGAGCCGCGCGCGTGAGCAAGCGGTCCCGGTACTATGTCGAGCGATAAGCTACGCGCGCCGTCTCCGAATAAGGCACAGGAGAAACGGTCGCTCCGATTCCTACCTGTACGTGCGGCTCGACTGTAGGCCTGGATCCCGTGCCGGGCTGCTCGCCCCACACGAAGGTGACGTCATTGCCCGGGTAAGTCTGGTCGTTATCCAGGATCGCCAAAGTGAGCATCCTGCCCTCGTTGGAACTGTAGCCGACCCAGGTCGAGATGCCGATGGTCTTACCATCCTTCACGACCTTGTCATAGGGCCATGTGGAATACACGGCCGAAGGAAACTCGAAGTACTTGGCCCGATCGCCCTTTTCGAACATCGTTCCCATCGCCTTCATCACATCGGCAGTGTCCAGCGCCAATGTAACTTTCGTGCGCTTCGGGTTCTTCGCAATCTTCTCCAGCGCTTCGCGTCCGATGAAGTCATGATCGAATTTGACGACAGGCCCATAGCCGAGGTCGTATGGCGTCAGATAGTGATCTTCGATGTTCTCGGAGTAGAAGCTGCCGCCAAGTGAACCGCGGCATTCCCAGGCATCGGCGGACAGCCATTCACGGTAGGCCTTCATTTTGTCGCCACTGAAGATGGCGGGGAGCGGGGAGGGAATCCAGCCCGATTCCAAAGTGTTTGAGGAATAGGCCCGGGCGCCCGACAACCGCAGCCCGAACTCCTGGCCGGCCTCCACGAGAGCCGCCTTCACCGCTTCGCCGTCCGCCCACGGACCGAACAATTCGAACCCGGGCTGGCCGACCATGCCGTGACGCAGCACCCGCACGGATTTCCCGGCGATCGTGAAGTTCGACATGTGAAAGAATTTGACCTCTGGCGTTGGGTGGCCGAGCGCCTTGTCCATCAACTTCAACGCGTTCGGCCCCTGCACCTGATACCGATACGCTTTCCGCACCACCGTACCCTTCTGTTCAGCCGCCCGATCGTCGCGCGTGAGTTTGGCGTTGTAGCCGCCTGTCTCGCAATGGTACTGAACCCAGTTGTGAACCGAGGGCCGGCCCACTATGTTGAACAGGTTTTCTTCGAGGCCGAACAGGATGACATCGCCGATCACGTAGCCGTCGTAATTGCACACAATGTACTGTTTGGCTTTGTTCGGACCGAAATTCTTAAATGTATTCACGCCCAGGTCGGACAGCAATTTCAGCGCGTCCGGACCTTCCACGTACATGTCGGTCATGTGATACGACTGGTTGAACAGAATGGCCGTCTTCTGCCACGCGCGCTGCTCATCCCTCCAGTTCGTGTACTCGGCCGGCACCACGGGGTAAACGTGAGGCCCCGTCGTCGAATTGCGCAGGAGCTTCACCGCCGACGTTTTCCGCAGAAGCGATTCGAGACTGCGGCCGCTCATAGAGAGCACCACCGGATTGAGTTGCGCCTGGGCGCGACGGAGTACAGGCCTGATTGGCGGGGGAAAGGTCGATGAAAATTGCTCATTAGGTAGATGGATCGGCGGCGTCTCGAAAATGCATGCAGTATGCCGACTTGCTGAATTATATCGAGCGGGTTGACGCACTGTCAATGAACGCGTGTTGCCGAGGGGTGGTCAAATTGCATGCAGTTTCGCGCGCGAACAGCTTCGATTGCCGCGTTTCTAAATCGTCCGGCACGGTCGCTTCAATCCGAATGCATGCATTTCGAATACCTGAACTACTTCGCATCCACCGAGAACGCCAATAACACGTTACCAGGCATTCCGCCGAACTGGTTGTAGCCCGAGGTGACGAACACGATGCCGCCCACCACAGCCGCTCCGGTCGCATCGATGGATCCGCCGTGAGCCGGCTTGCCGTTGACGGTCGCGAACTCGCGGGCCGTATTGAAGTCCCAGATCACCCTGCCGTCTGTCGCTGCATAGGCGCGCATGTGGCCATCGAGGGAGCCGGAAAAGGCGGCGCCCCCGGCGACCGTGACGGCCGCCGATTGCGCGGGCGAGCAGATTGCCTGAGTGGCCGGGCACTTCGCCGGCCCGGCGCTCCAGACAATTTTCCCGGACTTCAGGTCGATCGCATGCAGCCCGCCGCCTTTCCGCGGGTCGAGCGCGATGCGGTGTCCGCCTGGAGCCGCGGCATCCGCCACGCTGTGCAGAAGGACATCCGAGACCGCGACATAAACGTGCCGGCTGTCGGCTGCCGAACCCCATTGGCTGCCGCCCAGCAAGCCGCCCACACCGACGCGAGTCTGCCAGAGAACTTTACCCTCAGCGTCCGGATCGATCGCATGCACCATGCCCGACTTCTGCCCCATGACCAGTGCGCGTTTACCACCCCCTAGCTGCACAAGTATCGGAGGCTGTCCGAAATCAAAGTCGGGTCCGTCATTGTCGGGGCAGTTTGGGCGCCCATGAGCGGAGCAACCCCCATTATAGGCGTCACCCCGCGTGAACTGCCGTGACCACAGCAATTTCCCAGTGTCCAGATCGAATGCGAGAACGGCATCGCTGGTTTCGGTCGCCGGATTCGAGTGGTTATTTCCCGTAGCGACATAAAGCGCACCCCTCTGTTCATCGATAGTAGGTGTGGACCAGATCGCGGCGCCGGACGGGCCCCGCATCTTCCCTGGCCCGACCGGCTTCGCTGCTTCCGCGATTGTGAAGCTTTGCCAGATCGTGCGGCCAGTCGCGGCATCGAGCGCGACAACACTGCCCCGGAACGAACAACATATGGCGTTGGGGTCCGCCACGAGCGCCGATTCGATGGAAGAGAAACCCTGGTAGATTACGCCTTTGTAGAACTGCGGGGTAGCCGTCACGCTCGCGAGCAGATGTTCCACGGGCCGCGTCTTCCATAACAACTCGCCGGAGGCCGCATTCAGGGCATACATCACCGCGCTGCGGTCCCCGAAGAAAATGGCGGGAACGCCATTCGCTTCCCCGACGACAACGCCGGACTGAATGCCCGCCGTCGCCTTATACGCCCAGTGGATGCACCCGCCGGCAGCGTCGATTGAGTACACATCGCCCGCGAGCGTGCCGACAAAGACACGGTTGCCGGCAACCGCGGGTTGGCCGCGCGCCATGGTCACCGGCCCCAGATTGAATGCCCATTTGAGCTTGAGCCTGGGCACGTCGGCCGCGGCAAGTCCCGTCGCCTGCGCGTCCTGATATCGCGAATTGGTGACGCTCGGGCTCCAGCCGCCCCAGTCGCTGGCGCCGGCTTTCAAGGGAGCGTTCCCGGTGCAGGTCTTTTCAAACGCGGGCTTGGCGTTCGCGCCACCGACGGGTGCAATATAAACGAGAAGAGACAGCAGTTGCTGTGTAGACAAACCTGCGGCTTGCGATTTCATGGAGCCGTTCGTCAGCGCCGCGTAGACGGCCTGGCCCGTCATCTGTCTGATCGCATCGATAGATGGAGCGCGCCCCGCGGGCGAATCGTGACACGACGCGCAGCGTTCCTTATAGAGCGCCGCTCCGTCCTGGGCCTGCATCAGCCCGGTCGTCGTCAGAATCAGCAGACACGCGTATCGCACGCGCTTTTCATCCTATCTCAGGACGACTTTCACAAATTGTAGGGCAGGATGGCATCCTGCAGCGGATTGGCAATCCGCTTGGCCTGCGGAGCGTAAACCGACCAAGCCGATTGCCAATCGGCCGCAGATCAACAATCTGCCCTACAAAGCGTCTACCTGGCGATCGAAGCCGTCGGCTCCAGCGCCTTGCACGCGTTTTGATAGCCCAAATCGCATCCCTGACGGAACCGCACCTGGGCAAGGGGTTCGTTTTTCGGTGTCTCGATTCCCTCCCGGTCGATGATGCCGACGTTGAAGCATCCCGGCGCATAGCCTCCGTCGCAGGCCTTTGCGAGAATCTCTCTGGCCTTGGTCATATCCTTGGGAACGCCCTCCCCGAACAGATAGCTTTCTCCCAGCTGTCCGCAGCCGCGCGCGAATCCGGCCATACAGCTTTGCCGGAACAAGTTTGCCGAATACTCGAAGTTACGGCTGACTCCCTGGCCCGCGTAATAGAGCGACCCGAGCATGAAACAACTCGCAGCGTTTCCGCGGCGGCAGGGTTGGAGCAATACATCGTCTCCGTCGGTTTTCACCAGATGCGCAAGACTGTTGCAGGCCTCGGGCAAGCCGATCTCGCAGGCATGCTCAAATGTCCGGGCGGCGCCGACCGGATCGCGCGGAAGTTTACCGCTGGTCAGCAGCATTCCCAGATTGAAGCAACCGTGAGCGGAGTTATGCTGGCACTCCACATCGAGAGCGCGGCCCAAGACGCGGCAGGCTTGCGTACGCCCCGCCGCGCAGGGTTTTTCCCAAAATGCGGAGTCGCTGCCCGGGTGTTTGCCGCCGAGATAGCCCGTGAATATCATGGCCCCGAAAAGAGCCACCCAGATCCCCATGAATCCGAAATTCGCCTGTTGGGGAGTCCAGACCGAAAGCGCCTTCAGCGGCCGGAGTTTCCCGTCGATAACCCACCTCCGCCGGGCGAACCAGGCGCTGAGAGCAATGCTGACGCGGTCCAAAGCCCGTACGGTCAGATTGAGAATGGGCACGCACAGCAGCTTGTCGTAAAACGTCGGATCTCCCAGGCTGAACAGCCATCCGTACAAAACGAAAACTCCGGCGCCGTATCCCGCGCCGAAGATCATTTTTCCGAAATTCCTGCGGGGAGACGTGGACGGATCGGTGACGAGGAGATGCAGCCCCAGGAAAACCGCCGGATGAATGTTGAAGTCGATGAAACGGTACATGCCCGTGGCGCCGGTGTAGACGACGTTGAGCACGCAAAGCATGGCTGCCGCGGATAAGGTGACCAGAGTCACCGAGAACAGGCCCTGCACCACAAGTCCGAGCAGAAAGATTTCGAGATAGATATTCGGTGGATTATTGAAAGTCGTCGAAATCTGCTCACCCCAGCTGATGGATGTACTGTGAGTAGCGAGCAGAGCAACTGAGACCAGAAAGAGGGCAAAAGCGGACGGATTGAAGATGTGAGTGAGATGCCCGTCGCGCTTCCATCTCAAAAATTCTTTGCCGAATACGATAATCGCGATCATGGCGAACTGAAGGTAGAACCAGTCGTCGCGAAACCACAGGAAAAGGTTCATGCTGAGGATGATCGGAATGGGACCAAAGCCCAGAATCCAGTTGTCTCGCCGGAACCAGCAGACCAGCATGTCCAGAACGTATAGAAAGACCACCTGAGCGGCAATCAGCGGGAGTTCGTGGTAAACGTCGCGCCAATACCAGCCCCAGTAGGCGAACACGCAGGAATGCATGATCATCTGGACCCAATGCACGCGTCGGGGAACGAATTGGTATGTCAGGGTTCGCCCGCTCCGGGCAACGCTCCACCAGAGGGTGCAGAGTCCGGCCAGCAAGAGGCCCGCGGCTGCTGCAAGGGACGCCAAAAGATGGGGATTTGCGTTGACGCGCTGGAGAAGCGTAAAACCGGCAAAGATCAACGTAAGAAGCGCCGGGAGCCACAGCGGCGAGGAGTGACGCCTTACTACAGCTTCGCGTTTCGCGCCCCGCCCGCGGTTGACGGTCCGCCCGGCAGCATTTCCGGGTCTGAAGCCGGATGAGACTGCGACACCCCTTCTATGTGACTTCATGATCCAACAGTCAACGCTCCCCGTTTCCAAATTGCAAAAACTTACATTACGTGAGACGGCTTGTGGCGAAGTCTATCTCATCCGGAGGCCGGCGTCAACCCATTCCTGAACTGTTTTTTGGGCGTTTTGATGGGTTCTTGGATGGATGGATGGATGGATCTGTGTGCAAAAAACAAAAACGCCGGCGATTTTTGTCGCCGGCGTTTCAGCTACTACCGAGTAACGCTCAGGTCAGAAGGTAAACCGGCCAACCAGCTGACCGCTGCGCGGCTGGTCAGCCCCGCCGTTAAGGGTGGCAACACTGCCGAAGCCGGCCGTGTTGTACGAGGAGCCCAAGCTGGTGGCTGTCGAGATCGGTGAATTCGGATTCGCCACCGACGGCATCGCCAGGAACAAACGGTTAAAGATGTTATAGAATTCGGCGCGAATCTGGAAGACGTATTTTTCCTTGATCCTGAAGGCTCGCGCGAAACTCATGGATTCCGCCGGCTGACGCTGCCAACGGAAATTGTTTAAGAACGGTGCGCTGGTGCCCCATGTGCCGCCGGGAGCATCGCTGAATGCGGCCGTATTCAGCACCTGCGCCGTCTGCGGGTTGAAGCATCCGCAGTTGGGGTTGAAATTGAACAGAGGCTGTCCGGTCAAATTCCAGAAATTGTTGCCGAAACTGTTGGTGAACCCGAGAGAGTTTGTCCTGCCCAGCTCGGTGGTGAGAAGATTCAGCGAAGCGGGAAGTCCGATCAGCTGACCGCTCTGGTAGCGGAGAACCGCTCCAAGCTGCCAGTCGCGCGCCACGTTGTTAACCAATTTCGACGCGAACCCCGCATATGAGATCTTCGGCGTCGTATAACTGAATGTGATCGTCATCGCCAAAGGCATGACATATTGGTTCAGCTGTTTATTGTCCGCATAATTGTAGATGTCCCCGCTTACGGATTGGCTGCCCAGATAGTAGGTGCTGTCGGAAGCCGATCCGTTGACCAGCCCCTTGGCCCAAGTGAAGTTGCCCTGCGCCTGCAACCCATGCGAATACCGCTTGGTCACATTCACCTGCATCGAATCGTACCAAGTCTTGCCCAGAGGCGGTCCAAGCCACGGCGAGACGCCGCCCCACTGCGGCACATTCCGCAGAGCCTGTTCCAGCGGCTGCGCCGCCGGGAAGCCCGGGTAGATGGACGGGACCGTTTCCGTGCCGTTCACGAGCACCATCTTGAATTGGGGAAAAGCCGCCTGGACAGCCGGATTGCTGATCGAGTCGGTGAGCAGCTGCCGCTGGGCGGCATTGTTGATGTTGATTCCGAATTGCGACTCCAGCAGCGCCGGCGTCAGCGAATTTGAGGCAATCTGATCCTCGTTGGGGGCCGGGAACCAGGCTCCGCGGTTGCCCACGTAGCTGACTTCCACAAGCAGGTTCTTGATCACCTCGCGTTGTACGCCGATGCTCCAGGTAAAGATTCGTCCCGGACGATTCTGCGGATCGAAGAAAACGAACGGCGATGCTCCCTGTGTCGGGGCTGCGATGCCGTTGTTCACGAACGGGTACTTGTACTCGTTCAGGTTAGGCCAAACCACCGGCGCGTTGCCATACGGATTGCCGGGTGCGTAGGGATTGCCGCCCTGGAGACCGTTCTGCGCGGGATTCGAAGTGTTCTGCATCGGGCTGATGCCGTACCCGTTTGGGTTAATGGTGTAGTAATCCGCGGCGCTGTATAAAACCCCGTTGGGCGCTTCTTCCACGTCGTACTGAATGCCGCCGCCGCCGCGAATCACGGTCTTTGAGTCGAGCTGATAGGCGAAGCCGAGGCGCGGGCCGAACGCATACGGATAATTGTGCGAGAACTGACAGTTGCAGCTGGCTCCGTAGAGCACGGCGCCATCGTGGCCGGTGACGGGATCGAAAGTGCTGAACGATGCATCCTGCATACGTCCGTATTGCTCTTTCATGTACGTCTGGAAATCCCAGCGCAGGCCGTAATC
>JASHSD010001036.1 GCA_030036985.1 Bryobacteraceae bacterium | reverse complement strand
CGCTCTCACGCTGTCGCCGGCTTTGATGGAAGCTTATTTGTCGGCCGCGGGAAAGATCAGCCGGCTCGCGGTCGGCGACGTTTCCACGCCGTCGCAGGCGGTCTTTGAAGTGCCCGCGGATACGGCGCAGAACTACCACATCGAGGGGCTGCCGTTCGGCACCCGCGGCGGCATCCTTATCAAATACCAGTTCCCCGCGGACGGCGAATATTCATTCAAAGTCAAAGGCGTCACGGGTTATTTTCAGGCCGTGCTGGGCGGGGTGAAGGGCGAGCAGCTCGAAGTCACGGTGGATGGAGAGCGCGTCAAACTTTTCGATTGGGACAAGGAGATTTCCAACACCACCGGCAACGGCAAATCGACGCCGAAAATTCCGATCAAGGCCGGTCTGCACGCGGTCGGCGTGACGTTCCTCGCGACCAACGATATTCCCGGCAGCGAACTGAACCATCCTTTTGAACGCACCATGAACACGCCGGGCTCGATCCCCGGATTCCTGTTCTATCCGCACGTCGGCCAGGTTTGGATCGAAGGTCCGTACGACCCGAAGGGCGCCCCCGATACCGCCGCGCGCAGAAAAATCTTCGTCTGCCGGCCTGCGACAGCGGCGGAAGACACGCCTTGCGCGCGCACCATCATTTCGACGCTGGTGAAGCATGCCTACCGCAGGCCTTCCACGCCCGCGGACGTTTCCGCGCTGCTGCAGTTCTACCAGGACGGACGCAGCGATAACGGAACATTCGACGACGGCATTGAAGCCGTGGTGCAGCGCGTGCTCGCCGATCCCGAATTTGTGTATCGTCTGGAACCCGAGCCCGCGAATCTGATTCCGGGCAAGACATATCGCATCAGCGATCTGGCGCTGGCTTCGCGCCTCTCGTTCTTCCTCTGGAGCACAGTTCCGGACGATCAACTGATCGACCTCGCCGCCAAAGGCAGGCTGCACGAACCGGCTGTGCTCGAAGCGCAGGTGCGGCGCATGATGGCCGATCCGAAGTTCGACGCACTGGTCACCAATTTCACTGGGCAGTGGCTGGGCGTGCGCTCGCTCAAAACCGTCGAGCCGGTGGTGAATATTTTCCCCGATTTCGACGATAATCTCCGCCTCGGTTATCAGCGCGAGATCGAGCTTTTCTTCAGCAGCATCGCTCGCGAGGATCACAGCGTGCTCGATCTGTTGACCGCGAATTACACCTTCGTCAACGAGCGCCTCGCCAAAGAGTACGGCATCCCCGATATCTACGGCGATCAGTTCCGGCGCGTGAACCTGACGCCTGATCTCGATATGCGCCGCGGACTGCTGGGCAAGGGCGGATTGTTGACCATTACTTCGAACGCGGCGCGAACTTCGCCGGTGACGCGCGGCAAATGGTTCCTGCAGACGTTCGTGGGCGTCAGTCCGCCGGACCCGCCGCCAAACGTCCCCGCGATCAAGGAACGGCCGGCAGATGCGACCGGAAACGCGAAGCCGCCGACAATGCGCGAAACGATGGCGATGCACCACACGAATCCCGTGTGCGCGTCCTGTCACAGCCTGTTTGAGCCGATGGGCTTGGCGCTCGAAAACTTCGACGCGGTCGGACAATGGCGCACGCTGGACGGCGAAAGCCGGATCGATGCGACCGGCGTGCTGGTGGACGGCACGAAGGTGGATGGCGTGGCCAGTCTGCGGAATTGGGTGCTCAGTCGTTCGGATCAGTTCGTGCGCGTGGTGACCGAGAAGCTGATGACGTACGCGCTGGGCCGCGGTGTGGAGTACCAGGATATGCCGGAAGTGCGGTCGATCGTGCGTGAAGCTGCACCGGGCAATTACCGGTTCACTTCGATTGTGCTGGGAATAGTGAAGAGCCCGGCGTTCCAGATGAATATGAAACCCATCCCGAGCGGAGAGCAGCGGGCATCCCGCTGAGATAAGCCGATAGAAAAGGAGAACAAGCCATTATGAATTTCATCTCGAAGAAGCACCTGTCAAGACGGACGGTTCTGCGCGGCGCGGGAGTCACTCTCGGTCTGCCGCTTCTGGATGCGATGATCCCGGCCCACACGGCGCTGGCGCAGACCGCGGCTACGCCCAAGCCCCGATTCGTCGGCTGCTTTGTGCCGCACGGCGCGGCGCCGGGCTATTGGGTTCCGGAGAAGGTCGGCGATCTCGAGCCCACGTTCCCCTTCAACTGGAAGCCGCTCGAGCCGTTCCGCAAATACACGGTGATCATGAGCGGTCTGCATTCGCGTTCGTCCGAACCGCCTCCGGGCGCGACCGGCGCCGACCACTGGGTGGCGGCGGCGTTCCTGTGCGCGAACAAGCCGAAGAAAACGGCGGGTTCGGATGTCTATGCCGGCACCACGATCGATCAGATCATCGCGCAGAAGATCGGCCGCGCGAACCTTATGCCGTCGATGCAATTGGCGGTCGAAGATCCGGGCGCGAATTCGAGCAACTGCGGCGAAGGCTACAGCTGCACTTACACGAACACCATCTCCTGGGCCACGCCGACCAATCCGCTGCCGATGGAATTGAATCCGCAGGTGGTCTTCGAGCGCATGTTCGGCGACGGCAGCACAGTGGAGCTTCGCGCCAAACGCAGGAAGCGAGACGAAAGCATTCTCGATTCGCTCGGCGGCAGCCTTTCGCGGCTGAAGAACGAGGCGGGCGCGTCC
>JASHSD010001035.1 GCA_030036985.1 Bryobacteraceae bacterium | reverse complement strand
CGGGAACGTTGGTGCAGATCGATCAGGAGATCGTACAGGTCACGCAGTTGAATGCCGATGGCAGCCAGGCAGTGACGCGCGGCGTGCAGAGTACAACGGCCGCCGCGCACCTGGTCACGGCGCTTGCGTACAGCCTCAGCGACAGTATTCTGATCGTGCCGTTTGTGCCAAATTTCTTCGGCAGCCCGGCGAGCGGCGATTGGGAATACAACCTGTCATTGCCCAACGTTCGCCTGGCGAGCGTGGAACTTTACATGACGAACTCGCTGGGCGCGGGGCCAGCCGCAATCAATGCGTATACGACTACCGTCGATTCCGGTCTGCGGACCCTTGCGGGCGGACAGTATTCGTTTCAGATCACCGGCTATCTGGCGATCCAAACGAGCGCGACGCCAGCGGTGATCGTGGACGCGAACCGGTCGGTGTGGGACATTTACGGGATCGTCGGAACGGCTTCGGCGGACGCGCCGATAACTCTACAGTTGAACCGGAACGGAGCGGCCTACACCACCATCCAGTTCGCCGCAGGAGCGACGACTTCGAACGTGGTCGACGGCTTCGGCCTGCCGACGCTGTATGCCAGCGACCAGTTGACGCTCGATATCGACGGTGTGGGAACGACGATACCCGGCAGCGATCTGAATCTCATCATGCGGCTATGATTTGCGGACCAGCCGAATCTCGAACAGTTTCGGCCAGAGCTTCCCCGTAACGAAGAGGCGGTCGCCGCGCGAATCATAGGCGATGCCATTGAGAACGTCGGCACCGTTCTCGCGTTCCGCCGAGGTGAGCAATCCAGTGCAATCGATCCAGCCGGTGACATGGCCGTCCGCCGGGGAAATGCGGGCGATGCGGTCGGTCTGCCAAACGTTCGCGTAAATCTCACCGCGCACGTACTCGAGTTCGTTCAACGATTGGATCGGCGTCGCGCCATCATGTACAGTGATCCGGCGGATTTCCTGGAGGGTCGTGGGATTCCAGACGCGGATCTGCGGAGTGCCGTCGCTCATGAAGATCTCGTGGCCGTCATTGGTCAGGCCCCAGCCTTCACCCGGATAATCGAAGTTGCGAATCAGTTTGAATGTCCCGCGGTCGTAGACGAATCCGCGATGCGATTGCCATGTGAGTTCCACAATGCGCCGATCGACCACGGTGATCCCTTCGCCGAAATATTGCGGATCGATGTGGATTTCCCGCAGCACCTTACCGGTTTGGAGTTCGACTGTGCGTAGAGTTGAACGACCGTTCAGCCCCGTGCCTTCATAGAGAAATCCGCCGTGGTATTCCAGCCCTTGGGTGAACGCCGTCGAGTCATGCGTATAGACGCGGACAACTCGATAGCCGTACACCGGCGTGGCCGGAGGCGCGGCGCCATACAGAACCGCACCCACAACGGCAACCGCCGCAAAACAGGAAGCGCGCATCGCTTTATGATAGTGGTTTGCTGCTCGTCCAGAACGTATCAAAGGTCTATCACTTGTATAAGACGCCCTTCGATCGTATCCGTGAGCTGAATCCGCTTCGCGCGAAGCCGCTGCACACCGATTTCTGGGCCTTGCGCGACATCTCCTTCAGCGTGGAGCGCGGCGAAATGGTCAGCCTGGTGGGGCCGAACGGCTGCGGCAAGAGCACGCTGCTTCAGGTCATCAGCGGCATTTTGCAGCCGACCACCGGACGCGTGGTGACGCGCGGGCGCGTGGCCGCGCTGCTCGAACTGGGCGCCGGATTTAATCCCGAATTTACGGGTCGCGAGAACGTTTTCATCAACGGCGAGATCCTCGGCATCGGCCGCGCCGCAATGCAGCGCAACCTGCCGCTGATCGAGGCCTTTGCCGAGATCGGCGATTTCATCCACCGTCCGGTCAAGGAATATTCGAGCGGCATGTACGTCCGCCTGGCCTTCTCAACGGCGATTCACGTGAGCCCGGACATTCTGATTGTCGACGAAGCTCTCGCAGTCGGCGATGCGGTCTTCGCCAACCGCTGCATCCGCAAATTCGAAGAACTGCGCGAAAAGAAAACTACGGTCCTTTTTGTCTCGCACGATCTGGGTCTGGTCAAGCAGCTTTCGAATCGCGCGATCTTTCTGCTGAACGGTGAGATTGCGGCGCAAGGTGAACCCAAGCATGTGATCGACAAATACATCGGCGTGGTGCTGGAGCGGCAGAAGGCCTTCGAAAACCGCGATCGCAAGATCCACCCCGCGGCCACCAACCGGCACGGCGATGGATCGAGCGAGATCCTCGATGTCACGCTGCTCGATGAAACCGGAAGGCCATGCGGCGTCGTTTCGAGCGGCGAGATCGTCACGGTTCGCATCCGCACCGCGTTCCGGTTGAAACGCGTCGGACCCATGGTCGG
The DNA here is from genome assembly GCA_030036985.1 of Bryobacteraceae bacterium. Lineage (GTDB taxonomy): Bacteria > Acidobacteriota > Terriglobia > Bryobacterales > Bryobacteraceae > BOG-234. Next base: position 6,820 of record JASHSD010001035.1, on the reverse strand, counting down.
CATTCTCATCCGCAATCGCATCGGCATGGAAATCTACGGCACGAACACGAAAATCGAGCAGGTGGATCTCGGAGCCTTTGAAGCGGGCGAAGAACTCGATATCGATTTCCGCTTTGCCTGCTGGCTTACGCCCCAGTAATACACGATCACGGTGGCCACGCAGTATCCCGACGGCTCGAGCCACGACTGGCTGGACGACGTGATCTCCTTCGAAGTACTCTCCAACCGCCAGGCGGCGGGTGTCACCGACCTGCGCGCGCAGATCGAATGGCGGAAAACGGTCGCAAGTGAAAGCCCGGCTCACGCTTAAGGTACGCGCGGGCGCCCGCAGGACCGGGTTCGCCGGGAAACTCGGCGACGCGTGGAAACTGCAGGTCGCCGCGCCTCCGGTCGACGGCAAAGCCAACGAGGCTATGCTTCGCTTTCTGGCCAGGCTGGCGGGCGTGCCGGCGGCCTCGGTGCGAATCGTCGCCGGATTCACCAACGCTACCAAAATCGTCGAAATCGCGGGCGTCGGCACCGAGGTCCTGCAGCGCGCTATTCTCGAATCGCATGGACCTCGCTCGGATACAGGAAGCGCTGCGGCGCGAGAAGCTTGACGGCTGGCTCTTCTTCGATCATCATGTCCGCGACCCGCTGGCATACCGCATTCTCGGCCTGCCGCAAGGGCATGTGACGCGCCGCTGGTATTACCTGATCCCGGCGATGGGCGAACCGCGCGGTCTTGTCCATCGCATCGAATCCCACGTGATCGCCGCGCTGCCAGGCGAGAAAGCGCAGTATTCGAGCTGGCAGGAGCAGCACGCGGAACTCGGTCGCATGCTGCAAGGCCTGAAGCGCGTCGCCATGCAGTATTCGCCGCGCTGCGCGGTGCCTTACGTGGCGATGGTCGATGCGGGCACCATCGAGTTCGTGCGCGCACAGGGCGTCGAAGTCGCCACTTCGGCCGAACTGGTTCAGGAGTTCGAGGCGTGTCTGAGCGAAGCTCAATTCGCCACGCACGTCGAGGCCGGACGCCGCGTGGACAAAGTCTGCGCCGAGGTCTTCCGCCTGATCGGCGCAAAACTATCCAATGGCGCCACCGAAATGATGATCAAAGATTGGATTCGGGATCAATTTCGCGAGGCCGGCATGGTCACCGACGCCGGGCCGATTGTCGGCGTCAACACCCATGCGGGCGATCCGCATTACGATCCCACGCCCGAGACCAGCGTGCCGATTCACCACGGGGACTTCGTTCTGCTCGACATGTGGGCAAAGCTCAATCAGCCCAATGCCGTGTATTACGACATCACTTGGACCGGCTTCTGCGGCGATCCGCCGGACCGCATCCGCGAGGTCTTCGAAACGGTTCGCAATGCCCGCGACCGCGCTATCGAAGCGGTGTGCAAAGCCGTGTCGGACAAGCGCGAGATCCGAGGCTTCGAGGTCGATGACGCCGCGCGCAACTACATTCGCGAACGCGGCTTCGGCGATCGTTTCGTCCATCGCACCGGTCATTCCATCGGCAACGAAGTCCACGGTACCGGCGCGAATATGGACAATCTCGAGACCCATGACGAACGCCGCATCCTGCCCGGCGCGCTTTTTTCCGTGGAACCGGGAATCTATCTCGAAGATTTCGGCGTGCGTTCGGAAGTCGACGTCTTCGTCAGCGCGAATTCGGCTTCGACGACCGGCGCGGTGCAGCGGGACCTGGTGCGGATCGGATAATCTCCGCCGCTCGCAGAAAGATCGCATCCAGCATCGTCTGCGTCAATTTCCCGGTCGAAGTGTTCTGCTGGCTCGGGTGATACGAAGCCAACAGCGCGGGATCCAGATCGTACAGGACGTCGTGCCCGAAACGAAAATCGGCGATCCGCTCAATCGCGCCGCGGTTCTTCAGCACCGAGAGGTAGGTATCGAACGCGATCTTCCCCAGCGCCACCACCACCCGCACGTTCCGGAGCAGATCCAGCTCGCGCTCCAGATACGGGCGGCAATTACGCAACTCCTCCGGCAGAGGTTTGTTGTCCGGCGGCGCACAATGGATGGCGGCGGTGATCAAGGCATCGGACAAATTCAAGCCGTCATCCGTGCTTCGGCTCACCGGCTGGGACGCAAATCCGGCGGTATGTAGCGAGCCGTACAGGAAATCACCGGAACGGTCACCGGTAAACATGCGTCCAGTACGATTGGCGCCATGTGCTCCGGGGGCGAGTCCAAGAATCAGCAGGCGCGCGGCGGGATCGCCGAACGAAGGGACCGGTTTGCCCCAATAATCCCAATCGAGGTACGCCCGACGCTTCGTCACGGCCACGTCTTCGCGATACCGCACCAAGCGCGGACACCGCCGGCACTTTACAATCTCCCCCTGCAATGTGGTAAAGTGCGCTTTATTACTGTTTGTGGTTTCGATTCGGCGTGGCACGCGATTTCTGTAGGAAAGATCTCTGGAAAATTCAGCATACCAGCGATCGTATAGGTAGGATTTGAAGTAGATGGTTCCGGGAATCAGCAAAAATTTCGTTGACCAGGGCTCCTGAAATGGGCAAAATAAGAGTTCCGGCTGCTCCCCGGAATAGCCTCACTCCGCTTCTGTCTTCCGCGCCGGCAGACTTCATGCGTCGAAACATGCCGGGACTTTGCAGATCCGTCGTTGTTGCATTCTTTGTCGTTCTGGCGGCATTCGTGGGTCTGGCGGATACGACCACGACCGCCCCGATACACGTCAGACACCACAAGAAGAAAGCCGCAACCAAGCGTGCGGCGAAAACGGCCGTCGCGAGAGCAAAGAGCGAATCGAGCACGACCGACTCGAGCACGACCATGGTCGTCAAAACCTCGGTGGTGAAAACCTCCGTCACGAGAGCTTCGGTTGCGCACACCCTGGCGAAGACTACGCCGAGGAAAAAGGTTTGGGCGCAGACTTGGGACGTGCCGACCTACAAGGATTCGGTTTCCGAAGACAAGATCGATGGCGAAGATCTGGTGGTCCGTAAGGCCGCCGTCGACGCACTCGGACCCTTCAATGGTTCCGTGGTGGTCGTCGACCCCAATACCGGCCGCATCCTGACGATGGTGAATCAGCCGCTGACCCTCTCCGGAGGTTTTCAGCCTTGCTCGACAATCAAAGTAGCCGTTTCGCTGGCGGCCCTCAGAGAAGGAATCGTCGAGCGCACTATGCCCATTCGGTTCAACAGCAGACGCTCCATGGATCTCACGGACGCCCTAGCGTATTCGATTAACGCTTATTTTGCAAATCTCGGAATCAAATTGGGATACGAGCGCGTAAATTATTACGCGCACCTGTTCGGCTACGGCGAGAAGGCGGGATTGAACATCGAGGGCGAGCATCCGGGATTCTTCCCCGCTGCGCCGCCGAAAGACGGCGGCATGGGCATGCTGACCAGCTTCGGCTCCGAGATCGAGCAGACGCCGCTCGAATTCGCGGCCCTGATGAGCGCCGTCGCCAACGGAGGCACGCTTTATTGGCTACAGTATCCCCGCAACCAGGAAGAGGTCAATAGTTTCCAGCCTCAGGTCAAACGCCACCTGGATATCGCCAACCTGATCGATATCATTAAGCCGGGAATGCGGGGAGCCGTCGATTTCGGCACCGCGCGCCGGGCCAAGCAGGAAGACGAAATCCTGGGCAAAACCGGCACCTGCAGCGAAGGCCTCACCCATTTGGGCTGGTTCGGATCGTTCAACGAAGGAAGTGGACGCAAACTGGTTGTCGTTGTCATGCTCACGGGCGGACGTCCTTCGATCGGCGCCACGGCATCGGGAATCGCCGGCGACGTCTATCGCGCGCTGGCTGCACAGAATTTCTTCCGCAAAACCGTGCCGCTGACGCCTGCGTCGCTGTTGACGCCGCAGCTCCCCTTCGCCCGGTAGCATCTCTGATTCGACCGCAAAGCATGCTCAAACAACTGCTCGGGATCGCGGTCCTGGTGCTGACCGCATGCAATGTTCCGGCGACGGGCCCGGTTCAGCACGAATCCCGATCCGTTGATCTGGATAAATCGGAAGAAGTCCGCGCGCAATTGAAAATGCCGGTCGGCGACCTCACAATCCTCGGCGGCTCCGCAAAGCTGATGGATGCGAACTTCGCCTACAACGTCCCCGCGTGGAAGCCGGACGTACGGTACAGTTCGGCGGGCACGATGGGAGATTTGTTTGTCGAACAACACGGCTCCTCCACGTCTCTCGGCAATGCCACGAACAATTGGGATGTGCGTTTCAACAACGATGTGCCGCTCGATCTGCGGATCGAATTCGGCGCGGGCGACGCGCACCTGACCCTCGGCAACCTGAACCTGCGCGGCATAGACCTGCAGATGGGAGCCGGCGATCTTCATCTGGATCTGCGCGGCAATCCGAAGCACGACTATTCCGTGCGCGTGCGTGGCGGTGCCGGTGATGCCACGGTCTATCTGCCGAAGGACATCGGCATCTCGGCAAAGGCGAAGGGAGGTCTGGGCGATGTCTCGGTCACCGATCTGCACAAGAGCGGCGACCATTATGAGAACGACGCCTACGATGGCGCGGCAGTGCGAATCCGGCTGGATATCCAGGGCGGCGTCGGGTCGATCCGGCTCATCGCGAAATAGCGATGCCCGCCGCTGAGCTGCCCTTTCGGCGCTGCTCTCCCGGGCACTGGTCGCGTTCCACAACGAGTTCGAACATCGCACGCCGCATCCGACCGCCAATCATGGCTCGACCCCCGGCGCCCTCTGGCTCACTTCGATGGCGGTGTATTCGAACTGCATTGCGGTTCGCGACGAGAAGGGCGTGACGGTCCGGGCGCTGGAACCGTTCGCGCGCACGCCCACCAAACTCGCCGGCACGCGCCGCCGGAGGCTACATTCAAATGGGGCCGGAGCGCCACGCGCTCGAAACCGGCCCGCCGCGATTGGATGATCCGCTCCACCATCGAAGGCCTGGTGGCGAAGGCCTGGTGGCTCGTGGAATCAGCCGCCCGCTCTTCGGCGGAATCGAAGGAAGCCGGCGCATGCCTTTCGGCGATGCTGCAATCTGCCGTGCCCGGACTCCTCCGGGCACTTACGGCGGGGACGAAGCACGCTTCCCGAAGAATCGGGACGCGGCACGCAAGAGTGTGCGTACACCACGGTTCGCTTCAAGCCACGCGTGAGTCGCGTCTCGGGCGACATTGCAGCCCGCTCGCCGGCGATTTCCGGTCATACAAAGGACAGTTACGGCCTGCCGTCAAGCGAAATTTGCAATACTTTTGTTTACGTGGTTGAGTAGTGAGACTGGAGGATTGTGTTGCCGCGCCGAATATTGTTCCTGCTGATTTTGGGCCTTGCGGCCATGATGGCCGCGCCCGACAAGGAAACGAACGCGACCGTGGTCCGGGCGACCCTTGCCAACGGTCTCCGGGTGGTGATCGTTCGGGATCCGCTTGCCCCCGTCGTCACCGTGGAGGAGAACTATATCACCGGCGGCGATGAAACACCGGCGGGCTTTCCCGGAATGGCTCACGCGCAGGAACACATGGCGTTCCGCGGATGCGCGGGCGTGACCGCGGATCAGATTGCCGCGATCTATGCGCAGTTGGGCGGCACTTCAAACGCCGATACCCAGCAAAACATCACCCAGTATTTCGTCACTCTGCCCGCGCAGGATCTCGAGGTCGCTTTGCGCGTGGATTCCTCGTGTATGCGGGACATAGAGGATTCCGAGGAGCAATGGGCGGAGGAACGCGGCGCTATCGAACAGGAGGTCTCGCGCGACTTATCCAATCCGACTTACAAGTTCATCAGCAGGCTGAACGAAGATCTTTTCACCGGCACGCCGTACGCGCATGACGCGCTGGGCACGAAGCCGTCGTTCGATGCCACCACCGGCGCTATGCTTAAGAAGTTCTATCACGACTGGTATGCGCCGAATAACGCCATTCTTGTCATTACCGGCGATGTGGATCCCAAGGCGGCGCTGGCCAAGATCAAACAGCTTTACGGACCGATCCCTCGACGGCCGATTGCGGCTCACCCGGAAGTGAACCTGCAGCCCGTCAAGGCGGAGACTTTCACGCTCGAGAGCAATCTCCCCTATGAAATCGTATTTGTTTCCTACCGAATGCCCGGAACCGACAGCCGGGACTTCGCCGCGGCGCGCATTCTGAGCGATGTCGTCGGCAGCCAGCGCGCCGATCTCTACGGTCTGGTCCCGGCGGGCAAGGCGCTCGGGACCGAATTCGGCCTGGCGGAAACGTATCCCAAAGCCAGCGTCGGATATGCGGCTGCCGCCGTCCCGACGGGCACCGACCCGGCCGCGATTACCGCCGAGATGAAGAAGATCCTCTCGGGCTATGCCGCCAACGGAGTGCCGGCGGCCTTGGTCGAAGCTTCCAAAAAGGGCGAGATCGCGGGCGCAGAGTTTGAACAGAACTCGATTACCGGTCTGGTGTCCAGTTCGTCGCAGGCTCTTGCCGCGGAAGGCCACGATTCGCCAAGAGACATTGTCGACGCAATGCGGAAAGTCACGGTGGCGGATGTGAACCGCGTGGCGAAGACTTACCTTGACGACGCAAGCGCGATTATCGCCACGCTGAAACCGTCGGCGTCCGGGGAACCCGTCTCAAGCCACGGTTACGGCGGAGCGGAAGTGACCACCGCGGACTGGAGCGCGGATTACCGCGTTTGTTCGCGCGCGCCGTGGGAACCGCGCCGGCTGTTCGACGTGGCGCCGGATCATCTGCCGCAGCTGTTACCATCGCCGGAAGCGCCGGTCTTCGCCGCCCTGGACGACACCGTGCTGAAGAAGACCGGACGCCATATTCCCGGCGTGAAGATGCTGCGCGATCCGATGTCGC
>JASHSD010001034.1 GCA_030036985.1 Bryobacteraceae bacterium | reverse complement strand
GGCCGTAGCCGGGGTCGGCGAACCATGGCGGCATTTTTTGCGTTACTACGGCGACCTTGATCGCCCTTGCCCACGGGCGCGCGTCCTTATAAGTCAGAAGCGACATCGGCGCCACTTCGCCGGGGCGATGACAGCTCTGGCAGTTCTTCTGCAGGATCGGCAGGACGTCCTTGTTAAATGTCGGACCGTTAAACGTCGGCGCGCCGAACGCGGCGAATGCCGTGAGCAACCCGAAGCAGGATAGTCGGAGCATCAGAAGCATTATATGGCCGCCGCGACCGAAATGCGGCGCCGGGTCAGCGGCTCGGGTTTTCGGCGGGGGCCGGCTTGGGCCGGAGGTAGAAATCGAAATTCAGGTCGGGGAAGAATCGATAGAGCTTCAGTTCGATGTCGTAGATCGGTGCGCAGGTCTGTGCGCTGAAGCCGGGGACGGCGACTCGGACGCTGAACAGCGTTTCGTGATCGATGCTGATGTCGACGGCGCCCGGACCTGCTATGGACTCGATGTCTTTCTTGATGAGCTGGGCGAGATCGGCGCCTCCAATACCCAGCGGCGCGGATAGAAAAGACGGCGTGGGCGGCTTCACCGGGGGTTCCGTCGTGGTCGTCAGCAGAGCGGCGAGAGCCAGTTCAAGCATCAACATTTAAACTTCCCTCCTTCCTGAAAAATATACCGTAATTCATAAACGAACGCTCGGGCGCCGGCGCGAGTGCCGGGGCGGCAGAGACGCGACTAAAGTCGCGTGTCCCTGCGTCACCAGCAACTCTTCGGCCAATCATTGGAATGACAGGCTGGAGTCCGCCGTGAACTTGCGGTAGTCGTGGAATTCGATTTCATTGTGGAATTGCGCGCCGTTGGCGGCTAACGTGACCTCGGCGCTCAGCGGCAGCAGGTATTTCGTGCCGCCGATGTCGGCGTGATCGTAGTCGATGGTAGTCGAGTCGGCCCGCAGCGGCGCGTCGGGCGGAACCAGGGCGATCTGCACCAGACGCAGAACCTCGCCCGTTTCACGATCGACGTAAATCAGCCCGTGATGCCCCACGACCTGCTGCCAGGACGTTTCGGGGAACTTCAGCTCAAAAGTCGATTTATCGACATCCACGTTGTAACGGATAACACGCACGGGCCGGCCGCGGAGTGTGGAATCGCTGTCCCACGAGAAATTGGCGGCGCCGGGGCGGAACACCTCGGCGATCGCGCCGCCGAACTCGCCTTCGGTGGTCACGCCTTTCATCGCGTCGTAGCCGACCTTCGCTGGTTTGTTGTTCACGGCGACGAGCTTCGCGTATTCCTTCCCGTCCGCCGAACCGAGCTGGACGGTGAGAACGTCGTCGGCCTTCCAGTCGCCGTTGTTGCGTTTCTGAGACCGACGGATTGTCTCGGTACAGAGGAAGTTGGGAAGTTGGCCGCTCCACGCCAGCGCTTTGCCGGCGGCGTCATTGACGATCCGGCGGACTTCTTCGATCGAGGGCGCGAGCGCCGATAGGGAAGAACTCACGGACGGAAGAGATGAGAGCGAGCTCGAGGTTGAACCCGATATTGATCCCGAAGCCGGCTTTTCGTCCGGAATCACTTCGAAGCGAACATTGTCGATCCACGCTTTGCCTGCGCCTGCGAGGGAGAAGCCGAAGCTGATGGCAGCCGACGAGGAATCGATGAAGTGAGTGATCTCATAGGCCGTCCAGTCCGTGCCATGGATGTCGCGGGTTTCGTCGCGCATGAACATGTGCGCCACGTCCGCGGAACCAGAGGGTTCTAGTTTCACCCATGCGCGCAGCCGAACTTTCTTGCCCATGTATGCGGCGGCGTTCATCGTCTCGATCAGCGAACCCGCGCCGGTGAGAACGGCGCATGAGGGTCCGGTGCGGCAATCCTTGCGGATGGTAAGCGCCTCGAACTTGTCGCCGTCGGCCGCGGCGTCCCAATCGGACGGGGGCTGGTCGGGCTCGCCTTCGGCGAAATCGAGATTGTGGGGAACCAGGGGGAGAACGTTGAGGACGTCGAACATGACGTCGCGCACACCGGCCGGGTTCGCGCCCAGCGCCTTCACGCCGAAATCGATGGATTGGGCATCGGGCGCCACTACCAGCGAGATCTCCGATTTGGTCCATTCGGGGGCGCGCACGGGCACGTCGGCGTGTTGATCGAATAATCCGGCGGGTTGGTTGGGACGGTTCACGCGCAGCCACAACTGCGCGCCGTTGCGCAGCCAGGCGGTCAGGCGAACGGGCTTGTCGCGGTAGAGCGCGGCGGGGATGGTCTGCCGGATTTGGCCGCCGGTCATGCGGGCGCAGGCTGGGGCGACGCCGCAGTCCTCGTGCTGAACTTCGGCTGTAGTTTTTTCGAGAGACCATCCGATGGGTGGTTGGCCTGGTTCGTCGGCGCGGAAATCGAGATTTTGGGGGATCTGGGCGGAGGCCAGACTCGCGCACAAGAGGCCGAACTGGAGAACGCGCGTCATTACTCTTATTGCCTTCCGCGCAGTTGACCTGTCAGCGACGCCACTTTCGCCAGCGGTATCGCGAGACGGCCGCGGGTTTCGAGCGACAGACGGCCGACATCCGCGCTCAGACGGACCGCGTTGGTTTGCTCGACGACCGGCGTGATCAGAAGCAGCGCCGTATCGTTGCCGCCGAGCAGACGTTTCGAGCTTTGTTTCCCGAGCGCTTCTTTGCCGAGCAGTTTCACGCAGTCGAATTTTTCGAAGTGGAACTGGATGGTGAGCTGCGCGGCCGTCGGCGCGGGCGTGAGGATGGCGTTTTGGATCGACAGGCGCTCGCCGCAGCCGTCCGATTTGTTCAGCAGGGATTGGAGGATGGGCGTGATGTGGTCCTGGAGTCCGGCCATCCCCGCGCGGAGATTGAAATCGAAGGCGCATTGCGCGGATTGGGCTATCGCACCGGAGCTTGGGACCGGGATTGTTTGGCCGGCGGCGGTAACTGAGGCCGTGACTGGCGGGATTTCGAAGGAGGCGGCCGCGGCATATAGGGCTACGGGTGCGAGGGCGCGGATGAGCAGGGGGCGGATCGCTCCCTTCCGGGCCCAGTGGGCACCCCGGCTCGGTAACGGGTTTTGGACCACTGGCGCTATCTTACCGCCGGTTGTGTCCGGTCGAGCCCGCAGGCGCGATTACCGGCGCGCGCATTGGGCCAGGCCGGAAAAGCCGATACGCGAGGGCCGGCCAACTGACCAACGGCATAGGGCGCCAGGATCACAGGCCAGGACGGCGCGGGGAATTCGCCATTGCTGTAAATCTGCATGTCGTGCGCATGGCTTCCGCAGACGAAGGCAGCCACAAGCGTCGAGAGTACGGCCGCGGTCGCCATAGCCGGTAATTTTTCAAGGGCTCCGCAGATGCCTGGAATTACCAGCAGGAATACGACAAGGCAGAGGGAGGCCGGGTTAAGAGGAAGTACCCATCCGATTGGGCGCCACCACGGTACATTGCCGCGGTAGACGACGGCGCCGGATAAGAGGTTCCGCACAGCGAATGAATCGACGGCTACGAGGTAGAAGAGCAGCCCTGTCAGCCAGGCGGCGCGACCGGACAAGCGCCGTAGAATGGAGGCGTTAACGGCTGTCAACCAAAAGATTGCGACCGCGAGGCAGGTCATCCGGATTACATCGTCGCGAAAGCTGGTCACGCCGGTGTTGTAAGGGACGCCGTAACGGAGCCATGCCTCCACCTGCTCGAAAATTCCAATGCTGAGCGCGGCCAGCATGCCGTTGAGGCAATACCCTGAGATACCGGCAATCGCGAGCAGCGCGAACCACGGACGCCAATTGGTCCAGATCAACAACTGCCGCCTCACGACCAAGCCAAAAACGTCAAACAATGCGTGCGCGCCCGACGAACCGCGCTCGGCCAGATCGCCGAGAACGACCTCGCGCTCGACTGCCTCAAGCGCACAGGCGGCGAGCCGCACGGCCCAGCTCATTTGACTTCCCATACCAGTCCGCGCGTGGCGCGCGTCACTTCCCGGTAGAACGCCGACGCTTCGCGGACCCCCTTTTCCGTTACACGGACCATTCGTTTCGCGCGCCCGCCGCGCTCCGCGGTGGATTCGCCCATCCAGGTTTTGATAAGACCCTTCGATTCCAGGCGGTCGAGAGTCGTATAGAGTGCTCCGATGGAACAGGACCGCTTCGTGGTTTGCTCGATTTCCTCGCGTATGGCTGCACCATACCCGTTTTCGCCGCACCGTGCGGCCGCGCTGATGACGAGGTATTCGAATTCACCGAGCACGCGCCAGCAACTCCTGAATCTTGCCTTCAAATTTACCCCTGTCAACGACACCGACGTGCGAATACGCGATGCGACCCCGACGATCGATCAGCAGAGTCAGGGGCAGATTGTCGATTCGGCCGAATTGTCGCGAAAGCGCTTCGTCGCCGATCACGACGGGATAGGTGATCCTGATTGTTTCCGCCAGGAAGGGTTTCACAACTTTCCAGCCCTCGTGGTCCATAGCGACGCCGATGGCAGCAAGGCCACTCTTGCTGTACTTTGCGACGAAATCCATGTACCAGGGAATCTCCTCTTTGCAGCCAGTACACCACGTCGCCCAAAAATCGAGCAGCACGACTTTTCCTTTGTAATCCGAAAGGCGCACGTTGTGACCGTTCGCGTCGATACGCGTGAAGTCGGGATCGATACGCGTGAAGTCGCGGACGGGAGATCTCTCGCTGCAGGCACCGCAGAACAGGAAAAGCGGAAGGAGGCAGGCGAGGAGCACTGTTCTTCTCATATGTTCTACATTGTGATGCTTATTGCCGGCCACGTCAACCGGGCGGCTACGGGAAAGCGCCGACCGGGGTCGAGGCGGCCAGTTGCGCGGATTCACGCGCCTTCATTCTTACCTGTGCTTTTTCAGGAGTGCATCGAGCAGCGCTTCCGGTCTGCGGAAATTGGTGCTCGCCAACTTTTGAATGGCATCACTGAAATCAACCAGCTCGTGTTCAGCCGCGACGTCAAGAACGCCAATCGTGCCCGTTACGCGCAGCCCCTTTCGTTCCGCCGCGCTCACGCCCCTGCGATCGTCCATGAGCAGCAGGTCTGCGTGGAGCGAAAGAGCCAGCAGAATCGCGGCCCGCTCGCCCGCATCGATGTTGATGAGCGAGGAGTCGG
>JASHSD010001033.1 GCA_030036985.1 Bryobacteraceae bacterium | reverse complement strand
AGCTCTCGGGCGGAAGCTCTGCCGTAACCTGGAATCTCACCATCGATTTCACCGCTCTCGGCATCGACCAGCTTCGCCAATGCTGGCTTACATTCGCGCCTTCCCTCGCTGACGGAGCCGCGTACACACCCGCCGAATGGCTGGCCACATTCTCCAACTGGCAGATCGCCGACCCCAATTCCGTCGCGCCCCTGTATGTCGCCGGGCCCGGCAGCATCCGTCTCGAAGAATACAGCCCCAACTGCGCCTTCTCCGCCAACTGGACCCTCCAATCCGGCTATTTCTCGCAGTATTTCGCGACCGGCGCGAGCCTTGTGGGCGAATCCGTCACCGTCACCTATACCTGCCAGTTCACCCACAACCTCTACCTCGGCACATCCCTTTACATCGATAGCGGCGTCGCGGGCATAAGTCTCGATGGCGACGCCCAGACCCAGCTGAACTGTTATCTCAACGTCAGCACGGCGGTGGTGACGCGCCGTCTCCTGCGTTCCTCCGTCGCCCCCGGAAAACATACCGTCACTATCACCGTGGTCGAGGCGGGTATGGTGTATTTCGATTTCCTCGAAGCCGCCGTGCTCTCGGGCCTCCCCGCGCCGCTCGCGCCCCGCAACTACATCTCCGCCGCGCTCGATTTCGACACCAATACCACCTACATGGTTTCGCCCGCCCGCCTCATGTGGATGATGAACCAGCTCGGCTACGCCGGCCCGGTCAACGAATACCTCGGCGTCTTCTGGTGGAACCAGCGCGTCGCGTCGGGCGGTTCCATGTGCACCGCACAGGTCGCATTCGCCGGAACCTTTGCGGGCGGCGATTCCATCGTTCTCGACTTCGCCGGTGGAACTCAACTCGGCAAATCCGTGTTCCCCGACGACACGCTCGATACCATAGCCGCGCACTTCGCGTACTACATCAACAGCTCACTAACCAGCGCCTGGGCCTCGGTCGCCGGCAACGTTCTGACCGTCACCGGCCGCTCAGCCGACACGCCCTACAACTTCACGCTCTCGGCAACGCTCACTTCCGCCGCGGGGACTGCAACCGTCTCGCCCACGCAGCCCGCGGGCGGCGTCTCTCCAAACTGGATCGTCGACGACACCATCACCCCGCCGATCAACTGCGCCGTTGCCGACTGGCACGCCGACTTTTATTCCCAATGCGCCGCGCTCGGCCTCACCGTGGTGACCTCCTGTTCGCTCGAACTCGTGAACCCGCCGTCGGGCTACGCCGCGCTGTTCCCCGATCAGACCGGCGTCGCCACTGCCACCGGCTTCGGAAGCTTGAACTCGACGCAGTGCGCCGTCGGCAACTCGGCGTTTCTCGCATACCAGAAAGCGGTCTACCGCCAGATCGCCCAACTGCAATCGGCCGCCGGACTCACGCCCTACGTGCAATACGGTGAATTCCTCTGGTGGTACTTCGCGGACGCGAGCGGCATGGCATTCTACGACCCCGAAACCACCGCCGCCGCCCAGACCGCCCTCGGCCGTCCGCTCCATGTCTTCCTGACCCCGAACGACGACCCTACGGTCAACAACAGCGCCGACGCGACTTTTCTCCGCGATCGCCTGCGCGACCATGTCGCCACGCTCGTCGCCGACATCCGTTCCGCATACCCAACCGTGAAATGCGAAGTTCTTTGGCCTTACGACGTGAACTACCCGACGCCCGAGGGCGGCGAAGGCGGAAAACTGAACTACTTCGTGAATCTCCCTGTCGAGTGGCAGCAGCAGCCGTCGAGCGGTCTGGACACCATGAAAGTGGAAGCCCTCAACTTCTCCACCGGCTTGCGGAATCTCGACCTTGCATGGCAGGCGATTGCTCTCTTCCCGTCCTTCGGTTGGCCGCTGAGCGCGCTGCGCTATCTGGTGCCGGTCTTTGGTTCGGCGACGCCATGGAACCGCGAGCTCGCCCTGGTCTGGGGAGTCGGCATGCCCTACGCCAACCTCTGGGCGCTCGACCACGTCTGTCTCTACAACTTGGCCGTCCCCGAGCCACCCCTCGAGCGCCGCAGCGTAGTCAAAACCAGATGAAGTGTGGACACGCGACTTCAGTCGCGTCTCGCTCCAGTACTCTGCCGGTTAGCCGCGCGCATTTTCTGAGCCGCGCGCGTAAGCAAGCGGTTCCCCGTCTCCCGCTCCAGTATCCTTATGAAAGATGCCCGACGCCCAAACCCTCCCCGAAGAAAAAACCCCGTGGCAGAGGGTCCGGAACGCCCGTCATCCCAAACGCCCTCACACGCTCGATTACGTCCAGCGCATTCTCACCAACTTCCAGGAAATCCACGGCGACCGCCTCTTCGCCGACGACCCCGCCATCGTCTGCGGCATAGGCCGGCTTGACTCCCACCCCATTATGCTGATCGGTGAACAGAAAGGCCGCGACACCAAGCAGAAGCTCTACCGCAACTTCGGCATGCCCAAGCCCGAAGGCTACCGCAAAGCCCTTCGCGCGATGCACATGGCGGCCAAGTTCGCCCGCGCCATCGTCACTTTCCTCGACACCCCCGGCGCGTACCCGGGAATCGACGCCGAGGAGCGCGGCCAGGCCGAAGCCATCGCCCGTAACCTGCGCGAGATGGCCCGCCTGCCCGTCCCCCTGATCGCTGTCTGTATCGGCGAAGGCGGCAGCGGCGGCGCCCTGGCGCTCGGCGTCGCCAATCGCGTCTTCATGATGGAGAACGCCGTCTACAGCGTCATCACTCCCGAGAGTTGCGCCTCCATCATTTACCGCGATGCCGCCAAAGCCGAACAGGCCGCCGCCGCGCTCAAGCTCTCCGCGCCTGATATGCTGGGCCTCGGACTGATCGACGGCATCGTTCCCGAACCGCCCGGCGGCGCGCATGAGGATTACGACGAAGCGGCGCGTCTCCTCAAAGAGCGGCTCGCGCGGTCTCTCGAAGAGTTGTTCAATCTGACGCCGGACGAGGCCATCCAGCTCCGCTATCAGAAATTCCGCCGCATGGGAAATTTTTTTACGGAATGAGCAAGCCGAGGAAGAAATTACCGGTCATCGCGGGCATCGTATTCATCGTGGCCTTTATCGCCGTCATGGCTTGGTCCACATTCGGCAATGCGCAGGTCCATTGCGAGATCTGCATCACCTACAACGGGCAGACCATCTGCCGCGCCGGCGCCGCGACCACGCGCGAACAGGCCGAGCGCGCCGCCACCGACAGCGCCTGCACCGACCTCAGCCACGGCATGACCGAGCTCATGCAATGCCAGAACAACGCTCCGCGCAAAATCACTTGGAAGTAACGATGTATCCTGTTTTCAGCGGTTTATAAGCCTATTTCCGCCGCCCGTGTTAATCTGGAGTTTCCTCGAACAAAAGACCTGTTTTGAGCGTCTAACT
>JASHSD010001032.1 GCA_030036985.1 Bryobacteraceae bacterium | reverse complement strand
GCCTCCATCTGCGGCGCGATCTGCCGAAGCTGGCGGACGATATTTCACGGGCCCGGGCGATTCCCATCCGCGTGGCGCAGCCCCTCGACGGGCATCCCGAATTGAGCCGCATTCTGGTCGCGCGCGCACTGGAAACGATGCGCACATGAAGGCCCGCCTCGTCGAATATCGCGAGATCGCGCCCAACACCCGCCACTTCGAATTCGAAGCGTTGGAATGGCAGGCCGCGTTCGTGCCCGGACAGTTTCTTTCGGTGACGGCGAATGTGGCGGGCGACGACATCACACGCGCCTATTCGGTCGCATCGCCGCCCGACGGAAACCGCTTCGCGTTCTGCGCCAACCTTGTGACGGACGGACACCTGTCGCCGCTGCTGTTCAGCCTGCGCGCCGGAGATGAGATCGATTTCAAAGGTCCGTACGGCGCGTTCATCCTGCGCCGCCCCGTGTCCGACTCGATTTTCGTGGCGACTGGGACCGGCATCGCGCCGTTCCGCTCGATTCTGCTGTCGAAGCTGCGCGAGCATCGGGACCATCGCTTCACTCTGATCTTCGGCGTGCGCCACGAGCACGGA
The DNA here is from genome assembly GCA_030036985.1 of Bryobacteraceae bacterium. GTDB lineage: Bacteria > Acidobacteriota > Terriglobia > Bryobacterales > Bryobacteraceae > BOG-234. Next base: position 2,489 of record JASHSD010001032.1, on the reverse strand, counting down.
TTGCTTTATGACGACGAATGGCGCGGGCTGGCTGCGGAATATTCGAATTTCGATTACCAGCCGACGTTGACGCGTCCTCTGGAGCACTGGATCGGGCGCACCGGGCGCGTCCAGCCGCATGTGCTCGAAGCGCTGGGAGAGCGACGCGATATGGATGTCTATATTTGTGGTCTGCGCGAGATGGTCGATGAGATGAGGCTGCAATTGAAAACAGCCGGGCTGGATCGCAAACGCATCATTTACGAGAAGTACGATTGAAACGGAATTAGTTCGGCTCCGCGGGCTGCCTGATGTTTTGGATTTGAATGGTGGGCTCGAGAAGACTCGAACTTCCGACCTCTTCCGTGTCAAGGAAGCGCTCTAACCAACTGAGCTACGAGCCCACAGAATCAATGCCTTAGCACGTTTGGCGGTCACTAGAACTCTTCCGTGCAACCGAAGAGGGAACGACTGACACAACAGGAATTTTATCACAGACCCTCGGTGCATCCGGGAACATCTCCGAGGCCGCCCCTGAGCTTTACGTACTTACGTAATTTATCTGTGCGCGGGGAACAAACATTTCCACGTGCCTTCCGTTCAGAGGAATCGGCTGGATTCAAGGCCAGTCGGCTCATCAGACCTCCGTAGACCAGGCAGGTCGAAGGTACATACACCCGACCACAGCAGGCGTCCATCATCATCCACCCCCTCGGCTGTGTCGATACCCAGCCAAACTACATTAGGCGGTGTCGAGTCGATCACTCGCATAAGATGCGCACGCACAAGCGCAAGGTGTTGCTCCGCAAAATGTGCTCTGACGGCAAGGTTATCGCCCCGTGCGTCCAAGGCTGTCGTGGGATATTGCAACGCATCGAATCCCCGAACTGACGGACCGTCCTTCGCCGCCCTGACGTCAGCCGGTAGGATCTCGGTTATAGCGATCGATACAGCGTAGAGGGCCTCTTCTCCGTCCCGGACTGTGCGAACGTTCCTGGCCGAAGACATGCGCACGGTGGCAATCCCACGCAGGCGCATGGAATGCTACTCTCCCCAGGCGATTTTGCGCGGCCTGAGTCGGAGTGGATCGCGGCGCGCCGGCCGATGTTCCCCGGTGCTCGCGATTTCCGAACCGGTCTCCGCGGACTTCCCTCATGCGGTGAGTTGTGGTGAGTGGCCATGTGGTACGTTTGAAGATTCCAGACATATGGCTTACGTTATTGCGGAACCCTGCATCGGCACAAAGGACACGGCGTGCGTTGACGCCTGCCCCGTCGACTGCATCCATCCGAAAAAGGAAGATCCCCGATTCCCCGGCGCGGAAATGCTGTATATCGACCCCGTCGAATGCATCGACTGCGGCGCGTGTGTGCCGGTCTGCCCGGTATCCGCTATTTTCGCGCTGGACGACCTGCCGGCAAAGTGGAGCGACTTCACCAAAAAGAACGCCGATTTCTTCGGGCGATAGGGGATCAGCCGGCGACGCAGGAAACGGGGGGCGGCGCCAACTGGTCCCAAGCTTACGGATATGATGTTCTCGGCAACCGGTGGGTGTCGTCGAGCACGGGTTTGCCGAATCTGCCGCTGGAGACGCCGGTGGCGTCGAGCTGGTATTCGACGACGTTGCCGAACCGGTATGCGGCCTGGACGTACGATAATAACGGCAACGTGCTGCAGATGGGTTCGGTGGTGAACAGTTTCACCTACGATGCGGAGAACCGTCAGGTAACCGCGTGTTTCAACTGCGCGGAGGGCTCGCCGACGGGAACGTACGCGTACGACGGCCTTGGCCAACGGGTGAGCAGGACGGCGGGTGGACAGACGACGACGTATGTTTACGACGCGTTCGGCAACGTGGCGGAGGAGTATTCGACGGGGGCGGTGACGAGTCCGTGCGGAACGGCGACTTGCTACGTGACCACGGACCACTTGGGATCGACGCGAATGCTGACGAGCAGCGCGGGCGCGGTGGGGTCGCGCTACGACTATCAGCCGTTCGGGCTGGAGATTCCGGCTGGGTATGACGGGCGGACGACGGGGATGGGATTCCTGAGTACGCCGGATGCGACGAACCCGAAGTATACGGGGCAGGAACGGGATCAGGAGACGACGCTGGATAACTTTCTGGTGCGCTATTACGATCCGGCGCAGGGGAGGTTCCAGAGTCCAGATCCGGGGAACGCCGGGGCGGATCCGTCGAATCCGCAGAGTTGGAACGGATTCGGGTATGTGGGGAATAACCCGATGTCGTTTACCGATCCGAGCGGGATGGACCCTATCACGGCGGGTGCTGGAATCGGCACAGCGGTGTGTGGTCCGGTCTGCACCGGGATCGGCGCGGCTATTGGGGCAGTCATTGATGGTCTTGCTTTGGCGGGTGTGTTCGATGGAGGGCCGCCTCCGACGATTCCGCCGGTCTTGGCTACGCCCTCGAGCCCGATTCTGGGTAACAACGTTGGCACGGGAGGCACGAACCCGTCGTGGAGCGGAGGCTCCGGTCTCGGCAGTGT
>JASHSD010001031.1 GCA_030036985.1 Bryobacteraceae bacterium | reverse complement strand
GGCTGCGCACTCACGGTCTGGTTAAAAAGATCGGGCACACCTACAAGTACTACGTCACCGCTTTCGGCAAAGAGGTCGTCACCACTGCATTGAAACTGCGCGAACTCGTCATCATCCCGCAACTCGCACCCCGCCTCGCTCAGTAACTTCGATTTCCTGCCGGAAATCGTCAGAATCTGAATGTAGAGGTACTAATTTAACCCACCGCCGCTTCATTTAACCCACCGCCGCTTCACCTCTCTTAACCCATTAAATTTACGTTACTTAGCCTAGTCACAGGCGGGCTATGGCGGCTAATGTCGGAGCATGACGATTCAACCGTTCTTTCCCAAGCCCAACAGGATTTCAGCGGCGATGCTCGCCTTCATCGGCGCCCTGCCGCTTTACTCTCAAGCCCTCGGCCCGACGTTCGATCTGCGGCCCGTCATCGTGCCCGCCATGAGCATCGGCGGCGTGCCGCTTGCCACGTGCTCGGGCATCGTTTCCGTCGCCATCAGCGAGACCGCCGAAATCGCCTTCGGCTCCTACTGCAACGAGGCGGTTCCCACCATATTCACGATGCGGCGCATCGTGGTAAGAAGCGGCGATGCGGTGGGAGGGAAATTCATTACCCAGCCCGCGGTCGAAAGCTCCATCGCCATTAACCGGACGGGCAAGGTCGCCTACATCGCTTCCTACACCGACGCTCCGCCGACGGCGGCTACCCGCGAGTTCCCCAAAACCGGCGTCTTCATCGACGACCGGCTTGTCATGGCGGACGTGCCGCCGGAATCGTACATGGGCGCGCGCCTCATGCTGACCGACGACGGGCAGGTGTTTATGGACCATGAGCCCTCGCCCGCGGCGCCGGTTGCCGCGCCGGCTCCGCCGCCTGCCAATGCCCGCGGGCTTAACCGCATTCCTTTGCGGATGCCCAGAGCCATCCCCCTGCCGATCCCGCGCAACAACCCGCGCCTGGTTGCCGCTTCAGCGGCTTCGCTTGCGATGCTGCGCTCCAACGCGCGCGGGCAGATCGCCATCCCGGTCAACATCAGCTACCGGGATTTTGTGATTCTGCTGGCGACCCCTGCCCGCCGCTAACAAAGGATATCGGCGCGCGTGCTCTTTCAAAGGCCGCGCGCCTCTTGAAAGGAGCCTTATGGGCAAGTCTGACGACATTCTCGATCGCATCATGATTTCGCTCTCGGAGAGCGACCCCCTGCGCATGCGCGACCTGGTGGAGGGAACGCTGATTACCGGCGGGCCGGGCTCGGGCAAGACCACGACCAGCGGCAGCCAGCTGGCCCGCGCGCTTCTCAATGCCCGCAACAGCGGCGGCCTCGTGCTCACCGCCAAGGCCGAGGAAACAGCCAACTGGATTTCGTATGCGAAAGCCTGCGGCCGTGAAAAGGACCTCATCGTCTTCAATGCGGAGAGCGGCCACGGCTTCGATCCGCTGCACTACGAGTGGACGAGGCCCGGACGCGGCGCCGGAGATCTCGAAAGCATCATCGATTTCTTCTCCACGCTGGTATCCATCGGCAAGAAGGAGGTGGGCCACGGCCATGACCCGTTCTGGGAGCGCGGCAACGAGCAGCTCATGCGCAATTGCATCAAGCTCCTGGATCTCGCCGGTGAGCGCATATCCATCGCCAATATCGACCGTATCATTAAATCACTGCCCGTGCGGCCGGAGGAGCACGAAACGGCGAGATGGCAGGAACACTCCTACTGCGCCAAGGCCGTGAACGCGATTGAGGCGCGCGAGGAGACGCTCACACCCGATGAGTGGAGCGATCTCGACTTCGCCACGCAGTTTATCTTCCGCAAGTGGCCGGCATTCGACGAGCGGCCCCGCTCCTCCCTTGAAATGACCTGGTCGGGCATGGCCGACAAGTTCCTGTTTAATCCTTTCAACCGCCTGTTCTGCGCCGGCGAGTGCACCTTCACGCCGGAGGACACGACGCACCGGGCCAAGATCATCGTGTGCGATTTTCCGCTGCTGGAATACGGACACGAGACGGGGCGCCTAATCAACGTCGTCCTGAAGCTCATTTTTCAGAGGGCATGGCTCAGGAGAAAGCTCTCCGAATCGGCAAACCCGGTGTTTCTCTGGCAGGACGAGTTTCAGTATTTCGTGACGCGCCGGGACAACTTCTTTCAGCAGACCTGCCGGGGAAGCCGCGTCGCGGTCGTCTGCCTCACGCAGAACATCCTCAACCTCTCCGAGGAACTGGGCGAGGATCTGCCCGGCTCCAAGACCAAGAGCTTCTGCGGGAACCTGTCCACCAAGATCGCCCACCAGCAGAACGAGCCCGATACGGCCCGTTTCATGGCCGACATCATCGGCAGCGAATACCGTTATATGGAAAATTTCAACGCGGGCGGAGGGGATGCGGGGACCACCCATGCGAACGTCGGCGGCTCGCGGCAGCTCGTCCACATCGTCGAACCCATCGAATTCTCAAGACTTCAAAAGCCCGACGCCTCGAACCCCTGCTCCGAGGCGATTGTCTACCAGTCGGGCAAGCCGTTTAACGCCACGAAGACCCCGCGGTGTCCCAAGGGCCGCAATTACCTGCGCGTACTCTTCTCGCGCGAGGGATGAGACAAGGAGCCACCACAATGCCCGGTAAATCGCAACCCCCCGCCGGCATCGATCACTGGCAGGACTCGATGATCAACATCGCCTACAACGTCTGCTCCATCGTCACCATGCCGGTGGAGCTGGCTTTGCGCCCCTTTCACGGCACGCGCTGCTTCCCGCCTCTCATCATGTTCATGAGCGCGCTGATGATGCTCTTCATCCCGGTGTTCTTCAGCGTCGCGGCGTCCGTCGGCCGCCTCATCCCCTTCGTGCGCATCCAGGCGCAGATGGGGCTCATCGGGATGTTCGGCTTCACGAAGCTCTTCTTCCTGGGGAGTCTCATCCACGGCGTCCGCAAATGGCGGCTCATGCTGCACATGGAGCGGGAACAGAACAGTGTCTATGAAGGCCCTCCCCTGTTCTTCTTCACCTGGCTTCCGGGCGCGACGTTCTGGCGCGTGCGCATCGTCTATGAGCCTTTGTTTTTGCTGGGGCTTTCCATCGTGCTGCCCAACCTGTTCATCATCGAGCCGGGCGCGGGCGACTTCCTCTTCGTCTCGGCATTCTTCCTCGCCATGAAGAACTACGCCGGCTGGTACATGCACTGGCAGTTCCTGCGCGAGCTGATGGATTCACGCAACGCCGCGCCGATCATCGCCAGGCTCGTCGATAACACGGCGAGCGATGAAGAGCTCGCCACCATACACCTGGCAAGCATTCCGAAGGATACGCCGGAGGATCTGCGCAAGGACACGGCGGAGCAGATTGCGCGCGCCTGGTCGCCCGCGACGCACTAGAGGTGATTCCCCATGAAGAAATCGTCAACCGTCCTCGTCATCATCGCCGTCATCATCGGCTCCTACATCGTGCGCCGGATGGTAATTGCGCAGCTGCGCATGGCCTTCCTGCGCCAGCAGGCCATCATCGCGGCGCAGCGCAAGGCAGCCGCGGACAAGGCCAGGGCGAAAGCCACCAAGCCCCCTACCCCTTCCTCTCCAGGCGAACCGGTCGCGCCGAAGGCCCGAGGCGGTACACGCACACCTGTCCCGCCCCGTGTTCCTGTTAAACCCACGCCGTCGCCTTACGCCAGGTTGTCCGGCGTATGGCGGGGAAGAGCTGCTATAGACGGGCGCGGCATCTGCGATGTGCGCTTTGAGCTAAGCGAGCGGCCGGACGCGCAGGGGCAGTTCACGGGCTACGCCCAGATGGTTTGCCTGCCCACTCCGGCCCTCGTCGCGCAGAAGCGGCCCGACCCTCGGGTGCGCGCGCTCAATCAGCTCAACCCGGAAGCGGCGATACTCTCAGGCGCAGTTAGGGAAGGCACCATCGAGCTTAGTGTCGATAAGACCGTGAACTCGGACAGCAGCGGCTGCAATGCCAGCTCCTATAGCCTGACACCGTTCGGCAATAACCAGCTCGCCGCCGAGTGGCGGGAGGAAGGATGCGCGGGCGGGCGGATGATCCTTCGGCGGGGGCGCTAATGAAACTCGTCGAATGGCCCGACAACTTCCCTGACCTAACCCACGCGACGCCCAACCTGAAGGCGCTCCGTCGCATCATGGCGGGCTTCGCCCTCATGCTCGTTGCCTCCATCGTCATGGTGTTCGTGACCATGGCGCACCCTCCCCGGCCGCGCGCCGTCATCCACGCGGCCCACCTACCCTGCAACTGCGCGGGCCACTGCACGGCCCCGAGAAATACGCGGTGATGTACGGAAAGCGAAGATACTTCCCGCGTGCTCACGGTGAAGGAAGCCGCCCGCGAGCTGCGCTGCTCGAAGGCCCATGTGCACAACGTGATCAACGGCAAGGTGCACGACCTTCCGCCCCTGCCGGTGCTCCGCATCGGCCGGCGCGTGCTCATCCGCCGCGAGGCGCTCACCTCCTGGATGGAGTGGATTGAGGGCCGCGAAGCTGAGATTCAGCGCGGCGCCGGCCTGGCGCGCCCGCATGCGGATAGCGGGGCGCGCGGGTGAGGAAGCATGGAAACCCATCACATCGGCGACGCCACGCTCATCCTGGGCGATGCGTTCGACATTTTGCCCGCGC
>JASHSD010001030.1 GCA_030036985.1 Bryobacteraceae bacterium | reverse complement strand
GCTCCGAGGCGATTATACACACAACGATTTTGCGAATACCACCGATAGAAGAAATTTATTGTGGGCGGAGACCCTCAGGAAGAGAGGTGTGGCGGGTTTTTGGGTACGGTTTCGTTTTGCCGGACAGGCCGACGAGGGCGTCGGCCGCGGTCCGGGGGGACCGCTTTCCAAATCCAAGGTATGGAAAGTAAGTGGAGAATTGAGATGTTATGCGTGCATCGAGCGGCGGATGGTTTCTACTATGCGGTCTACGCTGGGGATGGCCTGGTCTTCGAGAACGTCAGTCGCCGGCAGCGGGATATGCGGAGTGGTGATGCGCAGGGGCGGGCCGTCGAGGTCATAGAAGACTTCGTCGACAACGATAGAAACCAGTTCCGCGCCCCATCCGCAGAGGCGCGGGTTTTCTTCGACCGTGAAAACGCGGTGGGTGCGGGCGACGGAGGCCAGGATGGTCTGGGTGTCCAGCGGAACGAGTGAGCGCACGTCGATCACTTCGCAATCGATGCCGTGTTGGGATTTCAGGCGTTCCGCCGCGGCGAGTGCGCGCGGAACCATCAGGGCCAAGGCGAGAATCGTGGCGTTGGCGCCGGGGCGCACGATTTTGGCGACGCCGAGTTGATCCACGATTTCGCCGTCCGGCGCTTCGCCTTTCACCGGGTAGAGCGATTTGTGCTCGAAGAATATGACCGGGTCGGGGTCGCGCACGGCGGCGGCCATCAGGCCAATCACGTCCGCAGGCGTGGAAGGGGCGACGACTTTCAGGCCGGGAATCATCATGCACCAGTTCTCGACGCTCTGGCTGTGCTGCGCGCCGAAGCGGAAACCTCCGCCATTGGCCGTGCGGATGACGAGGGGGCACTTTACCTGGCCGTTGGTCATGTAGCGGCTTTTCGAGAGCTGGTTGGCGAGGTAATCGAAGCAGACCGCGATGAAATCGGAGAACATGATTTCGGCGATGGGCTTGAGGCCGGTCATGGCCGCGCCCATGGCGGCGCCGAGGATGGCTTGTTCGGAGATCGGGGTGTCGCGCACGCGAAGGGGTCCGAATTTTTCGACCAGCCCCACGGTGGCCTTGAAGACGCCACCGGCGCGGGCGATGTCCTCGCCGAGGAAGATGACGTCGGGATCGCGTTCCATTTCCTGGGCGATGCCGCGGGCGACGGCGTCGCGGTAGGTCAGTTCCGCCATGCGGAGCCTCCGTCGGCGTAGACATCGGTGCAGAGAATGTCGGGGGAAGGCGGCGGGGCGGCTTTGCAGATTTCGGTGGCTTCGTCGACGCGGCGGCGCACGGTGTCTTCGATTTCGCGCAGCGCAGCTTCGTCGAAACCGGCCTGGAGCAGGCGCTCGCGATAGATGCGGATGGGATCGCGTTCACCGCGCCAGAAATCGAGCTCGCCTTCGGGACGGTACTTGGCCGGGTCGGCGCGGGAATGGCCGCTGTAACGATAGGTGCGGCATTCGATCAGGGAGGGTCCGCCCCCGGAACGGGCTTTGTCGTAAGCGGCGTGGGCCGTGCGGTAGACGATGTCGGCGTCTTGTCCATCGATCAGGATGGATTCGAGGCCGTAGGCGGAGGCGCGGTCGGCGGCGGGATTGGGCACGGCCGTCACTTTGCCGATCGGCGTGTATTCCATATAGAGGTTGTTCTCGCAGACGAAGACCACGGGGAGTTTCCAGACGGCGGCGAGATTCAGGCCTTCGTGGAAGGCACCGATGTTGGTCGTGCCGTCGCCGAAGAAGCAGACGGTGATGTCTTTGGAGCCTTTGTATTGGGCGCGCCAGGCGGCTCCGCAGGCGATGGGGATGTGGGCGCCGACGATGGCGTAAGATCCCATCACGCCGCGCTCGACCGAGGTGAGATGCATGGATCCGCCTTTGCCGCGCAGCAGGCCGTTGTCCCGGCCCATGAGTTCGCCAAGGACCTTTTCAATGGGCACGCCGCGCGCGAGAGTGTGCGCATGGCCGCGGTAGGTGCAGAAGGTGAGGTCGCCGGGCTCCATGGCCGCGGCGAATCCGGCTGCGACCGCTTCCTGGCCGAGGGAGAGATGGCTGGTGCCTTTGACCAGATTCTGGAGAAAGAGATCGTAAGCGCGCTGTTCGGATTCGCGCAGCTCGACCTGGAGGCGATAGAGGCGCAGGCGGAGGTCGGTGGAGAGGTCTTGGGTTACGGCAGCAGTCATTTGGGAATCCGCGGGACGACGAGGTGGAAGAGCTTCAGGGTGTGGCCTTCGGCGGCCCGGATGGTCGCGGTTTCGGAGGGGCCGAGATAGATGCCGCCGCCTTGGGGGACGTCGTAGTCTTTGTTTTCAAGATGAATCGCCCCGCTGCCTTCCATGAAGTAGATGAGCTGGTGCTTGTCTTGCGGGACGGCGTCGAAGCGTTCGCCGGACTTCAGCCAGCGGAGCGTGCCGAGCACGTTCTTCGCGCCGACGAGGGCGTTGTTCAGGACTTCGGTCGCTTCCCCCTGCGGAGCGGGCACGCGCGGGAGTTGGTTGGTGTCGATAAAGGTGGTGGTGGTCGTCATGGCTATGTTTGCACCCAGATGCCGCCTTCGACGCGGTTCCACACGAGGTCGGCGGGCGTGCCGTCGAGGATGGTGGTGACGAAGCGGTTGGGAGCCTGGAACTCGAAGTAAAATAGCGGCGATTCAGTGGCGCGGAGGCGGTGTTTGGCTTCGGCGGGGATGAAGACCATGGTTCCGGGGCCGACTTTGGTGGCGCCTTCGGGGGTTTCCACGACTCCGCTGCCTTCCATGATGAAGTAGAAATGCTCGCAGTTTTCATGGAGATGGTAGGGCGAGGATGCGCCGTGTTTGTAGCGCATAATGCCGGCCAGCATGTCGTCGATCTTCGTCAGTTCTTTGTTGACGAAGAAGGTGCGCTCGCGGCCGGGTACGGCTGAGATCAGCTTCGGGAGGGTGTCTTCGTGGAAGATATAGGCCATGGAGTGTCCTTCATTTGGTGCTGAGGTTAGTTGGCGCGCGGGCGGTAGGCCGTGCGGGCAGCTTCGGCGAAGGGCGCGGGGGCTACGGTGACGCGGATCTCGGCCTGGGCGTGACGCTCGACGGTCGGCTTGATGGAGCCGCCTCCTTCCTCGCCCCAGATCAGCATGAGTTCTTTGCCCGCCTCGGCGTATTCCTCATCGATCATGGCCAGCGAAATCATGGCGCGCTCGTTGTAGGTGTAGCCGGTGTAGGTCGAGAGGCCCACGGTCTTGCCGCTGTGCAGGACTTTGTCGTAAGGCAGGGTGGCATAGTTGGCCAGCGGCAGGTCCACATACTTTGAGATCGGGCCTTCGTCATGGCAGAGCGTGCCGAAGGCGCCGGCGAAATCGTCTCCGTTCCATACCAGCGTGACCTTCTTCCTCTTGCGATTTTCGGTCATTTTTTCGAGGGCGGCGCGGCCGATGAAATCGTGGTCGAATTTGACGAGAGAACCGTAGCCGAGATCCCAGGGCGTCAGATAGTAGTCTTCAATGTTATTCGAGTAATAACTGCCGCCAAGAGAGGCCATCGCCTCGTAGCTCCTGCCGGTGAGCCACTCCCGGTATCGTTTCATTTCGTCGCCGGAATAAATCGCCGGAAGCGGAGAGGGAATCCAGCCGGATTCGAGACAGGTGGTGGGATAGGCGCGGGCGCCCACCTGGCGGATGCCGAATTCGCTTCCTCCATCCAGGATTGCGTTGCGGACTGCTTCCCCCTGCTCCCATGGCCCGAAGAGTTCCCAACCCGGGCGTCCGACCATGCCGTGGCGGAGGGCGCGGACATCGTTGCCGGCCACGTTGAAGACATCCATATTGAAGAAGCGGATGTCCGGCGCGGGCTTTCCTGTCACCTTCTCCATGACCTTCACGGCGTTGGGTCCCTGAATCTGGAAGCGGTAGGATTTACGGCGGCTCTGATTGAACGCGGACCTTTCATCTTTTTCGGCGGTCGCGTTGTATCGGCCGGATTCGGCGTGATACTGGACCCAGTTCGCGGCGGGCGGGCGGCCAACCAGGTTGAACTTGTTTTCATCCAGATAAAACAGGATGGCGTCGCCGATGACGTAGCCGGCGGGACTACAGGCGACGAACTGCTTGGCCTGGTCGACGCGGAAGTTCTTGAAGGTGTTGACACCCAAATCGGAGAAGAGACGGAGCGCGTCGGGGCCTTCGACGTAGAGGTCCGTCATGTGGTGGGACTGGTCGAAGAGGGCGCATGTATCGCGCCAGGCGCGCTGCTCGTCGCGCCAGTTGGTGAACTCGTGGCGAACGACAGGGAAGGCGTAAGGGCCGATCTGCGAGTTGCGGAGCAGATCGACGGCGCTGCCGACGGTCGCGAGGGCTTCTTCCAGATTTCGATAAGTCATTTCGTGTGCAGGACCCGATCGGAGTTATTTTGGCACGACGGGTTTTGCGGCGGGGGTTGGGGGACTCAATGCCACGTAAATTTTCCAGAGATCGAGTTGATGGTGCGGGCGCCCTCGCCTGCAGCCGGTCTCTGACCGGTTTGGCCTGAAAAATCAGTGCAGTTCCGTTGACCGACCAGGCGGACGAAGGGTCCGCCGCGGTCCGGGGGGAACGCCCCCAAAAAACTACGTGGCATTGGGATTAGGAGCCAGCCCCTCAACCACCTGGATATTCCCGTCATGCCGGCGCCTTCGTGCTCGAGGATATGGCTGCGGGCGTTCATCGCCGCGTGCGCGCAGCCGCCGGCTGGCATGGCGTGATCGGGAGCCACTTCGTTTTTCAGTTTGATGACAATTTCGTCGTCGGGCCTGACGCGAGGCGCACTCGACCATCTTCCCCGGCTGGATCACGCAAATGCAAATCAGGCGACCGATTTTAATGACGGTGTAACGTTTCTCGCGTAGCTTAGATTCTTGCCCACAGCTATGAATCTCAGCCGAGGAATCGCCCAGGTTCCCTTTGCCGCAGGAGTGGTCTTTGCTGGAAGCGCCTTCGCCCGGACCATTCCGGCAGCGCCCATCCAATACGTCGTGATTTTCGGCGAGCCTCCGTTTCAGGCGCTCGCAGGCACGCCGGCGGCCGACGGTCTAAAGGCGGTCTGATACAGGCGAACCATGCGCTTACCGATCGGACCTCGATACTCAGATTCATCCGGGAACAGTCGTTCGATGCGATGGCGGGTTCGATCCTCGGGCATTTCGATTTCACGGCAGCGCGGCATGCCAGGGCTTTGGTTCTCGACCCGATCCGTGGGGAAGTCGTCACGGGTCGGCAGTAGTTTCGGTTCATCGGTTCAGGTTAGTTCAAACAAAGAGAGGAGAAACATGCGTTCATTCGTATCGCTACTGCTGGTGGAGTTGCTGGCCACCGGCGCCGGGATCAGCCCGGTTTTCGCGCAGTCGTCGACGACGACTCCGGCGCCGGCTCCCACCATCTACCCCATTCACCACCTGGTGGTGATCTTTGATGAAAACATTTCGTTCGATCATTACTTCGGCACGTATCCGAACGCGACGAACCCGAGTGGAGAACCCCCTTTCATCGCCCTGCCGAACACGCCGGCAGTAAACGGATTGAGCGGGGGACTGATGACCAACAATCCGAACTTCCTCAATACCGGAAACGGCACGGGCGCCGCCAACCCGTTTCGCCTGGATCGTTCGCAGGCCTACACCGCCGATCAGGATCATAACTATACGCCCGAACAGGAGGCGTTCCACGGCGGACTGATGGATCTGTTCCCGGCTTCGGTCGGAGCCGCCGGTCCTCCTCCCAGCGGCGGGCCGCCGGTGGTCACCACGAATGGTCTGACGATGGGTTATTACGACGGCAATACCGTAACCGGCTTTTGGAATTATGCGCAGCACTACGCGATGAGCGATAACTCGTACGGCACCACCTTCGGGCCTTCGACGCCGGGCGCGGTGAACTTGATCTCGGGTCAGACCAACGGCGCGACAAACATCACGAATACCGGCAGCGCCCTT
>JASHSD010001029.1 GCA_030036985.1 Bryobacteraceae bacterium | reverse complement strand
GCGCAGCCAGAGACCGTTTCGACCACCGGAAGGAGTGAGCTGGTTGGACTTCTTTCAACGGATGGGACTGGTGAAGCTGACGCGCCTTACCCCGCAAGGACCCGCATGTGCCTGACCAGGATCTTCAGGAGAGCCGGACATGGGAAATCTGCATCTCCGGTTCGACGAGGCGAGGGGAGTCCTTGCGACCCCCTCCTACTCTACCGGCCCAGTATGGTCGCGGTTCGGGGCGGTTGCGGATCGGTACCGTCGGCTCGGCACGGTCCCGGCTCAGTGTGGTCGCATTTCCACATCGCACACCCCTCGTCACAGCCTTGCAATGCGCCGGGTGGAAAATAGGCCATGGCCGATGCAGCCCAGGAACTTTCCAACGCTTTGACCGAGCTCGCGCTCGATCTCCGCTGGTCGTGGAACCATGCCGCCGACGAACTCTGGCAAAAGCTCGATCCCGAACGCTGGGACCTCACGCGAAACGCATGGGTCGTCCTGCAGACCGTGTCGCGCGACCGGCTCCAGGCCGTCGCCGCCGACGCCGAATTCAAGCAGACACTCGATCGCCTGATCGAAGAAAAAAACCAGCGGGCCGCGGCCGCCCACTGGTTCCAGAAGACGCACGGCGATTCGCGTCTGAAGACCGTCGCCTATTTCAGCATGGAATTCATGCTTAGCGACGCCCTGCCGATCTACTCGGGCGGTCTGGGCAACGTGGCGGGCGATCAGCTCAAATCCGCCGGAGACCTCGGGGTTCCGGTCATCGGCATCGGTCTGCTCTACCAGCGCGGCTATTTCCGCCAGCACATCGACGCGCAAGGCCGGCAGCGGGCGCTCTATCCGTACAACGACCCTGGCCAGCTTCCCATCACGCCGGTGCGCACGAAGGACGGCGAATGGGTCAGCGTCGCTCTGGACCTCCCCGGTTTCCAGCTGCAGGTGCGAACCTGGCAGGCGCAGGTCGGCTCAACCAGGCTCTATCTGCTCGATACCAACGACCTGTCGAACCTCCCCGAATACCGCGGCATCACCAGTGAGCTTTACGGAGGCGATACGCTCACCCGCATCGCGCAGGAATTCGTGCTGGGCGTCGCGGGCTGGCGGCTGCTGTGCCAACTCGGCATAAGGCCCGAGGTTTGCCACCTCAACGAAGGTCACGCCGCATTCGCCGTGCTGGAGCGCGCCCGCTGTTACATGGCCGATACGAAGCAGCCGTTCGACGTGGCGCTCGAAGTCACGCGCGCCGGCAACATTTTTACTACGCACACGCCCGTCGCCGCGGGATTCGACCGCTTCTCGCCGGATATCGTCGATTCCACTCTGCGGCAATATGCGGAACGCGAACTCGGCATTTCGATGCCGCAACTGATGGCGCTCGGCCGCATGAACGCGAACGACACCGGCGAGCCGTTCAACATGGCGTATCTTGCCATGCGCGGCTCCGGCGCCGTGAACGGCGTCAGCCGATTGCACGGCGAGGTCAGCCGGCACATCTTTCAGGACTTGTTTCCGCGTTGGCCAATACCCGAAGCGCCGATCGGCTATGTCACCAACGGCATCCACGTTCCCACATGGGACGGGATAGAAGCCGACGAGGTCTGGACGCGAAGCTGCGGCAAGACACGCTGGCGGGGCGATCTACGCTCTGTCGAGGCTTGCTTCCGCAAGGCCACGCGCGAAGACCTGTGGACCATGCGCACCAAAGCGCGCCGGCGCCTCATCGATTTCGTGCGCAAGCAGCTGTCGCGCCAGTTTGCGGGCCATGGCGCATCGGCCGAGGAGATCGGCAACATGGGGCGCATCTTCGATCCCGATACCCTCACCATGGGTTTCGCGCGCCGCTTCGCCACGTATAAACGCCCCAATCTGCTGCTGCACAATCCGGAGCGGCTGCTGCGGATTCTGACGAACCGGAAATACCCGGTGCAGCTGATTCTCGCGGGCAAAGGGCACCCGCAGGACGGCGCCGGGCAGGAGATGATCCGGCAATGGATCGAATTCATCCGCACCACGCCGGCGCGGTCGCAGGCCGTTTTTCTGAGCGACTACGACATGCGCATGACGGAGCACCTGGTGCAGGGAGTGGATCTCTGGCTGAACACGCCGCGGCGGCCGTGGGAGGCCTGCGGCACCAGCGGCATGAAGATCCTCTGCAACGGCGGACTGAATTTTTCGGAACTGGACGGCTGGTGGGCGGAGGCGTCGGCCCCCGACGTGGGTTGGGAGTTGGGAGACGGGCGCGAACACGGTGACGATCCGGCATGGGACGCCGCCGAAGCCGAGCAGCTTTACACGCTGCTCGAAGAGAAGATCATTCCGGAGTTTTACCAGCGCGATCAATCGGGCATACCGGCGGCATGGATGGAGAAGATCTGCGAGAGCATGGCCCGGCTGACGCCGGCGTTTTCATCCAACCGCGCGGTGCGCGAGTACACCGAAAAATTCTATCTGCCGGCTGCCGAACGGTTTCAGGCGCGCGCGGCGGACGACGGAAAGCTCGGGAAGGATCTGGTGAACTGGCGCCGATCGCTCGCCGAACACTGGCCGCGGCTGCGATTCGGCGCGCTGAATGTCGAGTCCGGCGGCAATCAGCATTCATTTCACGTCCAGGCGTATCTGGACGAGCTCGACCCCGAGGCTGTGCAGGTGGAGTTGTATGCGGACCAGGGCGGCGGGGCTGAGCCTTTCCGCCGGGCGATGAAGCGCGGCGAGCTTCTGGCGGGTTCGATGAACGCGTTCGGCTATACGGCCTGCGTACCGGCGGAGCGTCCCGCGGCGGACTTCACGCCGCGCATTGTGCCCTTCCATGCGGGCGCGGACGTGCCGCTCGAAGCCCCGCAGATTCTCTGGTACCGATAGTCGTGGAGTTTCTACATCTTGGACACGCGACTTCAGTCGCGTCAGCACAGGCTTCAGTCTGTGACGCGCCGAGACTCGTCTCGGTGCCTGGACGGGACAATAGACAAGGGCCACAATAACTGAATGCTGACCATTGAAATCGTGAAGCGGATCGCCGCCCGCGCGACAGATGCCGCGGCCACAATTCCCTGCCCCATGTCCATCGTAATCGTCGACAGCGGCGCCAATCTGGTCTACGCCGAGCGCATGGACGACGCAATGATCGCGACTTTCGAAGTCGCCCATCGCAAAGCCCGCAGCGCCGTGCTGTTCAAGCGTCCGACAAAAGTCTTCGAGGACATGCTCGCCGGAGGACGCATGGCGATCCTGCAACTGCCGGAGGCGATGCCGCTCGAAGGCGGAATTCCGCTGGTGGTTGGCGGCAAAGTGATCGGCGGCATCGGCGCGAGCGGCGGAACGGCGCAGCAGGACGGCATGGCGGCGACCGCCGGGGCCGAAGCGTTGGCCGAGCTTCAAGGCGAAAAAACCGCGTAGCGATGGGGTTTTTGTGGGGCGGGCCTTTCTGGCCTGCGGCCGACGTCCTCGTCGGCCTGGCGGGGGACGCGAGCGCATTGATTTCACGGGCCAAGGCATCGCCCGCACTACAATCCAGGTCAAGGCCGCCGCTCGTGCGAATCGAAAATGGGCTTCGTATTTTCGAGGGATCGCCGCTGCCGAGGGAGTTCGTTTTTGCGAATGACATAAATGCCTGATTCATTTCGAAGGCGGGATTCCGCTGGTGCCACCGGCGCGAGCGGCCGCGCGGCGCGGCAGGATGGCATGGTGGTGACGGCCGAACTTCTGGGCTTCCTCGCTTACAGCAGCGCCTCGATACCCTTGTGCCGGATGACGTTCAGCAAGGCCCGCACCGGTCCCTTGGCCTCCCTGGCGCCGCGCTCAAGCTGCGAAACAAAGCCCACCGTGACGTTGAGGTAACGGGCAAGGGCCGCCTGGCTCAAATGCTCCTGCTCGCGGGTCTGCCGGATTTCTTCGGCGCTGATCGGCTCCGCCGTCCTGGGCGCATCGGGTCCAAGATGGCGAATGGTGATCTTCTGAAAGGTCGCCTCGTCCATCAGACCAACACGGCGCTGCGCCGCGGCCATCTCGACAAGCTCACGATCCATCCGGCTCGGCTTCGCGCTCATGGTGTAATCTCCTGCAAGTCCTCGTCCTCAACGGCCCGGCCGATGGTCGCGGCGGTGGCGGCCAGCCAGTTCGCCCCGATGGCGCGGAAGGTCCGGAGCTGATCGGGGCTGATATTGTCGAGGTCGCTCTTGGCGAACCCGTACAAAAACACGGCCCGATTCCACGCCCGGTAAGCCACGATCACACGATAGCCGCCTGATCGGCCCTGACCCGGCCGGGCGACACGCTGCTTGATGAGGCCGCCGCCCAGATCGGCGTCGACAGCGCCGCGCTCCGCGCGCCCGATGGCCTCTCGCAAGCTCTGGTCCGAAATCCGCTCGCGCCGGGCAAACCTCACCCCTTTCACCTTGAAAATCCGCAAAGCCCGCCCTGACACAATGAACTATAGCACGTTGAATCATACTTTCTGTCACAGCGATTCTCGGTTGAGGAGGTTGGTATGACCGCCACCGCTCCCGCCGCCCGCCCTATACTTCCACGCAACCGCTGGTCCGAACCGGAAATGGGCTCATATTTTCGAGCGGCTCGCCGCAGCCGGAGAAGTTCGTTTTTGCGAATTCCTTCGACGCGATATTTATTTCAAAGCTCCCGCGGCACTGGAATTAATGGACAACTGGGACGGCGCTCCTGCCAGGAGCGGACAGCCTCGTTCGGGATATGCGTCCCGAAAAGACGTGGAGCTGGAGGTGCCTCGACCCGTCGTTGTAAATTGCCGCACGTCCGAACAGCTTTTCGGACGATGATCGCAAAATACTTGTGCCTTTTTGCGCCGCGTCCTCAATGGTCTGGCGGCCCAACGTCATCCGGCCCGGACTTCGCATGCTCTATTGTTTGTCAGGACGCCCGCAACCGCGTCGGGGACTGCCAACGTGGAAATGAGCCTGGCGCGACGAAAGGGAAGGAACGCTCGAACGAGGACAAACGCGCCGCCAGGCCGGCAAACTCCATCCCCATGAACTGTAAGCCTCAATGCGCCGGCCACCGGCCTCTCTTCTTCGAGATGCTCGTTCTCCAGGCCGGCCAACATCAAGATAAAAAGCCGGATAGCCTCAAATTGGCTTCGTTTTGCAAAATTTACATCCCGGGGGAGTTCGTTTTTGCGAATGACATAAATGCCTGAGTCATTTCGAAAGTCGCCTGAAGCGAACCGTGGCGCGCGCACTCGTGCGTGCCGCGTCCCGACTCTTCGGGACGCATGCTTCGCCTCACCACAAGTGCCTGGAGGAGTCCAGGCACGGCAGACTGCGAGTCTGCGCCACAAGGGCGCCCGTTCAACCACTCCCTTGCGGTCGTCGCTCAGAAGCCCGTTCCGAGCCGCGCGCACAAGCAAGCGGTTTTTCGCAAACGGATTGATTTGGTGACACGTCCTGAATGCCTAACTCATCGAACATGCCTTCAACGGACGCGGCTGTATGGCCCTTTCCGTCCTCAAGCTCGCGCATGGCCCGTCGCGTCGCGGCGTTCGGGACCTTCACCGCAAACGGCAGACGCTGCTCGTCTGCGACGCGGAGCATGCGCAGGCGAATGGCGTCGGAAATCGACAGGCCCATAGCCTCAAGCGCGGCAGCGGCCCGCCGCTTGGTGTCGGCATCGATCCGGGCCCTGACGATGGTGTCGGCGGTCCTCATAGCTGTGTGGTCCCAGTGTCGCCACACCGTGACTTTTTCGCAAGAGCCTCATCCGAAAAAACCGCGTAACCTTTTCCTGTGTCCGCGGTTTTCCCGATTGTAAGGACGAGTTTGAGCGAAAGCACCGATCACGAGCGGATGGCCGCGGTCGCGCGCGGAGACCTCGGAAGCATGTCTGAAATCTATCGCAATCGGCATCGGGCGCTGTTTCGGTTCTTCTTCCGTCTGACCGGCCGACAGGCGACGGCGGAGGATCTGGTCCACGAAGTCTTCCTGCGCATGATTCGCTATCGCCATACGTATCGCGGAGAGAACAGCGACGGCGGCTTCGAAGCGTGGATGTATCGCATCGCCCGCAACGCGCTCACGGATCACGCGCGTAAGAACCGCCACGAAACCGCGGCGGAAGAGGGGGTCGTGGAGGCGGTCGAAAGCATGCGTCCGACGCCCTTCGAGACCACCGCCAAGCGGCAGGATCTGGCGCTGCTGCATCGCGCCTTGCGGGAACTGCCGGACGAAAAACGCGAACTGCTCGTGCTGACGCGCTTCCAGAATCTGACGTACGAACAGATCGGCGTCATTCTCGGCTGCGGCGCGGGCACGGTCAAGACGCGGGTGTTTCGCGCGATGAAGGAATTGAGCGGGATCTACTTGGAGTTGTGCAAGGAGAAGGCATCATGACATGCGGTGAGGCAAAGCAACTGATGGCCGCGTCGTGGCTGGAAGAAGTGGAAAAAGAGGAAGCGGGTGCGGCGAAGGCCGCGGACTTCCAGCGGCATATCGAAACCTGCGCCGAGTGCGGCGCGGAACTGGCCGCTCTCAGCGATTTGTGGGAGCGCTTGGGCGATATGCCCGCGCCGGAGCCCAGCCAGGCGATGCATATCCGCTGGCAGGCCACGCTGGAGTCGCTGATGCCCCGGCACAGACCATCGATCGCCGCCTGGTTCCAGCGGCACGCGTGGCAAGCCGGATTGGCAATGGCCTGCACGCTGCTCGGAGTTCTGATCGGCGCCAATCTGCCGCGCCGGGGCAACGACGAAATCGCGAAGCTGCGCGAAGAAGTCACGAGCACGCGCGAGATGGTTGCGCTCTCGCTGCTGCAGCAGCAATCGGCGACCGAACGGCTGCGCGGAGTCGATTACACCGGCCGCCTGCCGACCATGGAACCGCAGGTGGTCTCGGCTTTGATCCAGGCGGTCGGGCACGATGCGAACGTCAACGTGCGGTTGGCCGCAATCGACGCCCTGAGCAAAGTGGCCACGCATCGCGATGTGGTCGATTCGCTTTCGCAGTCGCTGCCGCGGCAGGATTCGCCCATGGTGCAGGCGGCGCTGATCGATTATCTGCTCCAGGCGCACGATCGCCAGGCGGTTTCGACGCTGCGCCAACTCGAAGCCCGGCCGGATATCAATCCCGCGGTGCTGGAGCGAACACACTTCGCCCTGCGGCAACTCAGCCAATAGATTCCGAGCCGCGACCGCAAGGAAGCGTAACAAATACCGTGCAATAAACCGAAAGGAGACGAAATGCTCTACCCCAAAATTGCCCTTGTCGCGGGCGCGCTCGCGCTCGCCTCAACAGCCTTCAACGCCTCGCGCGACTGGAACAAAGAAGCCCGCGAGCCGTTCCACTACACGTTTTCCGGCGACAAAACCATCGACGTGGATAACGTCAACGGAACGATTCAGATCACCGGCGATGGTGGAAACACCATTCGCGTCGAGGGCGAACGCGTGACCCACGCCCGCGACCAGGAGGCCATCGATCGCGCCAAACGCGACGTGAAGCTCGATGTCAACGAGCGGGACGGCATCGCGCAGCTTTACGTCAACGGACCTTTTCGCGGCAGCGGCCACGGCAGCGATTACCACGGCTTCCATTTTCACGATGACGGCAACGACTACGAAGTGGATTACAACTTCAACATCCATGTTCCGCGCGATACCGAACTGCGCCTGCATACCGTCAATGGCGAGGTGCAGACGGACCAGACCGATGGCAAGTTCGATATCAGCGGAGTGAACGGCTCGGTCCATATGGAACGCGCCGCCGGTTCCGGCAAGGTGAGCATGGTGAACGGCCGAACGGAGGTCGCTTTCCGTGAGAACCCCAAAGGCCCAAGCGAGTTTCATTCAGTGAACGGAGCGATCGACGCGACGTTCCCGCCGAATCTCTCGGCGGACCTGCGCTTCACCACCGTGAACGGCCAGGCGTACACGGATTTCGATGCGACCGTTCTCGCGAACGGCGCCGGCGGTCAACGGCAGAACGGGAAGTTTGTATTCCGATCGGATCGCGCCAGAAGCGTGCGCATCGGCTCGGGCGGTCCG